>CADAHD010000506.1:970-2012 GCA_902787595.1 uncultured Lachnospiraceae bacterium | reverse complement strand
TCGATCTGCCTGTGACATGTCTCGGGAATATCTCTGGAAGAAAATTTGAATTCCTTGAGGATATTGAGAGCCATAAGCGCAGTGATCCCCTGTCCGTTGGGCGGGATCTCGCAGACGTCGTAGCCCCTGTAATTTATACTGACCGGATTGACCCAGACTGCTTTGTGAACTGCCAGGTCTTCATAGCGCAGAAATCCGCCGTATTTTCTGCTCTCTGCATCGATCTTCCCGGCCAGTTCACCTGTATAAAAGGCATCCGCGTCAGTTTCACCGATCAGCTTCAGAGACCGGGCATGGTCTGGAAGCATTACCATTTCTCCGGCATTATACGGCCTTCCAAGGGGTGCAAAAGTCTTGAACCATGCATCGAAGCACTCCCCGTTAAACTCCTCTCTATAAGCCTCAAAACAGTTTTTCCAGGTCTGTGACAGATAAGGTGCACAGGGATATCCCTCCTGCGCGTAACGCACAGCAGGAGCAAGCGCCTCGGATAAAGACAGATTTCCGAACCGTTTGCTGATCTCCGCCCAAGCCTTGGGAGCTCCGGGAACTGTGACAGGCGTCCAGCCCCGCCGGGGCATTCTGCCTGCTGCATCTTTTTTCTCATCCATGATCTTATCGATGGAGGCAAGCATCGGAGCGCGTCCGCTGGAATTGAGTCCAAACAGTTCTGCGTTCTTTTCGGACCAGATCAGAGCAAAGGCGTCTGAGCCGATTCCATTCGCTGTAGGCTCCACAACGGTAAGCGCTGCGGCAGCTGCAACCGCCGCGTCCATCGCGTTTCCGCCCTTTTGGAGGATCTCCAGCCCGGCAGCAGCTGCCAAAGGGCTTGAGCAGTTTACCATCCCGTTCCTTGCATAAACAGGATATCTCTTCGAAGTATATTTCTGATACAGGGGATCAAAGCCAAGTTTCATACTCTTCTCCATGCCTGTGCGGTCTGCACATAATATCGCTGACTTTGTCAGCTCTCAAAAAACTCAATGATCGTATGGATCGTCAGGTCCATGATCTTAGGGTCTGTAAAACGATGGTCTCCGTT
>CADAHD010000506.1:0-907 GCA_902787595.1 uncultured Lachnospiraceae bacterium | reverse complement strand
GGAATGATCTCGTCCTTAGTTCCGTGTATGATCAGGATATCATCGGCATAATCCATATAATCGTATCCCGTGATATCTGCCGCCTTCAGCTCCTCCAAGAACGGCTTACCGATCTTGATCTTTCTGTCAAAGCCCGCCAGTACAGTCTTGCCTTTCAATATTTTGTCATATTCATCCTTTGGAATGATGCGGTGGATCATGGAGTCATAGATCGTTATGGCAGGACAGCGTATTGCAAGCTTGCGGAAAGGATTATTTCTGTGCTCAGCGATATATTTGAGGAAGAGATAACCGCCGAAACTGGTCGCGTAACCGTAGATCTCGTCTGTATGGAACTCCCTCTTTACATATTCGATCACCGTCGTCAGGTAAGTATCACATTCGCCCAGAAGAAGATTTTTGCGGGCGTCATCGCCGTGACAGGGCCAGTTAAAGGCCACGACACAAAACTCCTTATGTTTGGATATGAGCTTACCCGCGAATTTTTCAGCCGCTTTGTTGTCTTTGTGGCCTCCGAATCCGTGGCCGAAGATCACCGCTTTCTTTATACTATGCACATCGCTGCAGTACAGCTTGCACCGGATGCTGTATCCCGATTCATTAATATCAAAATATTTCTGCATTTCTTTCTTCTCTTTCGTTTACTTATCCGTCTCAGCATCAGATTCCCTGTAAATACCATCCCGAAGCGTTTGGCCAAAGGCGCTGAACGGAATAAATACCCTTTCACGTGTGTGTATTATCTTATCCCCGTCTGAATAGGATTCAATCAGATCAAATTCGATCCCTGTCGTGTCCAAAGCCCATCCAAAACTGCCGTCATCCCGGCATCCCTGTATCGCCGTCTCAAGCAGATCAATAACAGTTTCTTTGTCCGGATCAGAATCCGTACGGATGCCGCTTTTCA
>CADAHD010000505.1:1168-2762 GCA_902787595.1 uncultured Lachnospiraceae bacterium | reverse complement strand
TATCCGCACAGTCGATCATGCCAAAATCTATCCCTTCAGGAAGCGGCGAGGGCAGCTCCTTAAAGCTCCTGCCGCCGTCCTTGCTTACATAGAGCCTGCTGTTTTCACCAAATCCGTAAAAGTATCCGGGATCCACCCTGTCGGACATGATCTTTAATTTAGGCCGTTCGCTGTTTTCGGAAAGGTATTCCACCTCTATGCTCTTTCCTTCGCAAATGGCATTGTCAGCCCAAAGGTTGATCCATTCAGCCAGGGTATACACTATCCTGCCGCCGTCGGCGGACATGGCCACCCAGCCGGGGTTTACATTCGGCTGTTCTATCCCGCGGCAGATGTCGTCTATGCGCTCATTTATCCCGTAGGGAAGAGGCTGCCTCTCCCAGCTCTTTGCATTGTCTTTAGATACTATGATCCCGCCTTTGGTGATCCCCACCCAGTTTCCTCTGGCTGCCACCGCTATCAGATTCGGATTTTGGTCCGGATAATCGGCATTTATGCAGGTGATATAGCGGTTACCGCCCTCATCCGCAAAAGAATTCTTACACGCCTTATGCAGGTCCCTGAAGGCAAAGCCGCCCAGGTCTCCCAGGATATCCAAAAGCTGCACTTCCCCGGCGGGCGGGCTGTACAGATTAAGATGTACCGTCTCTTCTATGCCGTCGCAGCAGTCGCTGAAACTGCGCTCGTCAGATCGCTCATCCAGTGCACGGGCGAATGTCCGCCGTGGCATTCGGGTTTCAGATAATCGGTCCTGCAGCTCAGATCGCCCCTGTCCAGGTCATGCAGCGCCACTTCCCAGCTAAGGCCCTTATCACGCGACACCCATATACTGTCGCCGCCTCCGGCGCAGAGACTTGACACTGCCACCATTCCGCTCACTGCCGGGTTCACCGTAATGCCGCCGTATCCGCAGGGTGTATCCGCCGGGGTTATATCCTCATATGCCGACAGATCGTCAAGGCGGTATCTGGCCACCCTTCCGCTCTTAAGCCAGCCTCCGTCGCAGCTGTACGCCATCCAGCCCGCATATGCATTCGGCGCGGATGCACTGAAAGTCACATACAGATATTCATCATCTGCTGCCATACGGTGTGCCACAAAACCGCTGTACATGGCATCATCATCATCCGCAGGCTCATCCATCGGCGCAAAGCTTTCGCCTCCGTCGTGCGAAACATACAGGCTGTGGCCTCTCCTGCTGCCGCTTTTATTTGTCACACCGGCTGTCCCGGCCACTATCGTCTTTTCATCTTCCGATACATACAGGCTTGTCAGATACATCTCGGAGCACACGTCCTTAAAGCTCCAGCTGCCGTCTGTCTGCCTGATCCCCAGTCCGTTGCACTGGCTTGCAAGATACAATCTGCCGGAAGATGCTGCCACCAGATGCTTTCCCGTGCCTCGCCCGTTAAGATTACCGTGGATAAAGCAGGGGATATCCTCATAGGTAAAGCTATCACCACCGTCTTTTGAGATACACAGCCGGCCGCAATGCTCATCGGGGTCCGCACTGTAGCTGCTGCTTACGCCGCAGGCCACATACAGCTTTCCGTCCGCAGCCGCTATCCCTATGGGGAAGGTCTCGCTCAGATCC
>CADAHD010000505.1:0-1094 GCA_902787595.1 uncultured Lachnospiraceae bacterium | reverse complement strand
CATCCCCACATGCATGGCCAGACTGTGCCACTTATCTTCTTCGTATGAATACCTGTAGCAGCCGCCTATATCCGTGCGGCAGTATAATACCCCTTTATTTTTTTCGTCAAAGGCAAAGCCCGTCACGTATCCGCCTCCGGGGATGGGGGCGTTATAATATTTATATGGGATCCTCTTCATCGATATGCTCCGTTCTATCAGTATCATTGAAGTACTTTCCGTTTCACTTTACACTATTACAAACATATTTACAATGTGCAAAAATTCTTCTTGACAAGCATCCGCAAAAATAGTAATATATCCGTGTTGCGCAGGAATGGCGGAATTGGCAGACGCGCACGGTTCAGGTCCGTGTGAAAGCAATTTCATGAGGGTTCAAGTCCCTCTTCCTGCACGAAAGCCCTTGAGATCAAGGGCTTTTTTGTTTACCACCCTCTCACAGCATCCCGGGTGGCATCCCTTTTCCCCGTTGTTCAGGGGAGTTCAGCGACAAAGAATCTTTATGTAGACTTACTCCCCAAAAAATGGTATACTACTGTTTTAAATATAAGAAGAAACTCATGGAGGAAACGACCATGGACTACTCCCGCGAGGGCATAAAACGAAAACAGCGCGCGCTGGCATCGCGCGGCACCAAGATAAAGAAGATGCTGGGCATAAACGTTATAAAGGCATTCCTTATCTGTGCTTTTTCCGGTGCCATCATCGGTACCTGTCTGGGCATAGGAATGTTTAAGGGTATACTGGCCACCACGCCGGATATATCCACTATTGACGTTACCCCCACCGGTTATGCCACCAACCTCTACGACAGCGAAGGACATCTGCTTACCAAGCTGGTAGCAGAGAATTCCAACCGTACCTATGTCAGCATGGACAAGATCCCCTCCGATCTGGCCAATGCGTTCGTCGCCATAGAGGATGAACGTTTTTACCAGCATAACGGTATCGATATACAGGGTATCATCCGTGCCGCTTCCATCGGTGTAAAGAACAAATTCCATTTCTCACAGGGCGGCAGTACCATCACCCAGCAGCTGATCAAGAACAATGTCTTCACCAATTTCTCCAAAGAAGAAGGCTTCGAAAAATAC
>CADAHD010000504.1 GCA_902787595.1 uncultured Lachnospiraceae bacterium | reverse complement strand
AGGGTACTGTCCGAAAACTCCGCTGCTCTCATTTCCGTCCCAGCTCCATACCACCTGTCCGGGAATACCCCCGTTGGTACTTCCGGGATATCTGTGAGTATGTTCCGGTGCGTCTCCCCATACAGGACCTACACAGATAAAATTCTGACTGATCGTAGTATCCAAGGTGATCACACGTTGCTCCTCCCCCTGATCAGCCATTTCTACCCATGCCAAAACCACCTTATTGCTATTACTGTTATGTACTTCCGGAAAAGCAGATATAGCTGTATTCAGTTTTTCTCCGTATTTCACATAGGTATAGGGTATTTCCTGACAACTCACGCTGTCTTTTATAAACCACGCTTCTTCACCCTCCTCCAAAATACCGGGGACCCATGATACAGTACTGAAAAAAGTAAAGTGCAGAGCAGAGAACATAGTCTCATCCGCGCCGCTTACTTCCAGTGTGTATTCGGCCTGTGTGATATCAGTATCCGAATAACTATGTGCTTCCGCAAAAGTTATGTCAGAGATATCATTACCTGCTTCAAACAAATCATATCCCCCGGTGTAGAAATTAAAGACAAGGTCAGTCGCGCCGGGGATATCCGGAACAACTCCAACAACCTCCGGAACTTCAAAAGCGATCACAGGATTAACATCAATACAAGCAATACCTTCACCTGACCACCTCACATAAGGAATCATGCTATTGCTGCTCAGGGTGCGGTAAAGCTTCTGTGCGTTTTCCTGCTCAATGCGAAAGTATTCTTCTGCAGAGCAATTTACAGTGCATGAAAACACATTTTCCCCATCCCCGTCGAGCACTTCTGTTGCAGGCACAGGATCTTCATCCACTGCCAGCGCCGGGATACGGTTCCCCACAAATGACCCGCAAAGCATGGTAAGCGTTAAGAGCCAGCTTAACAGACTTCGCAATTTCCTTCCTTTTCTCATTCTTTTCCCTCCTCAGTTAAATATAGTAATATACTTGCATACTACAAGAACATTATGCTATTTCCGGCCGGTAAACGCAATATCCTTAAGTACCAAAAAAAGAGCTGCCATTATGTAGAGCCATAAGCAAACGGCTGATAATATGATATAATGCGGTATGCAAAAAAATATTTTATCATAAATATGATATAATACAAGACGCAAAAAAAATTTTTACCATATGTCACCTTTCGTCAACCTGCGGCGTTCTTAATAATACAGGCGCCTGAAGAAAGGATAAGGAGGCAGATATGGCTGCAAAGTTAAAAAACGAAGACATAGAGCCGGTTGTAAGGCAATACAGTAACATGCTTTACCGTGTATGTTTTCTCATACTTAAAAACGAACAGGACGTAAAGGATGTCCTGCAGGAAACCTTTATCAAGTATATTGAGAAGCGACCGGTCTTTGAGTCGGAAGAGCAAAGGAAGTTATGGCTTATCAAGGTATCCCAGAATAAATGTAAAGAATTCCTGAGATTTCATAAAAGGCACAGCTACGTCCCTCTTGATGAGGTGGAGAATAGCGTGATGATCACGGACGGTCTGGATTTTGATACTAAGGAAACCATAGCTTTTATTTGGGATCTGGATTATAAGCTTAAGAGTGCTGTTATCCTTTATTATGTTGAAGGCTACTCCGTAAAAGAAGTAGCTTTGATGCTTTCCGTAACGGAGGCTGCGGTCAAGAAGAGACTGCAGCGTGCCAGGGAAAAGATGAAAGAAATGGATAAAGAATACTCAGGAGGAATGATCTATGAAACGAAATGATTTTAGTCAGGATGTATATACCAATATTAATATTCCGGATGAAATGGTTGAAGATCTTGTATCGGATCTGAAAAAAGGCAGGAGACACGCAGACATACGCTTCAGATATTCAACTGCTATCATGGCGCTGATCATACTGGGAGTTGTGGGCCTGGGCAGCTTTGGCGCCAGCGCAGCTTATATGACTTATAAAAACCGTATACAGGATATGAGCGAAGATGAAAAGGCTGATTACGCTCAGGAGCTTTCAAACGACGAATATAACACGTCAAGCGAGGCAAGAGTCCGGGATCTGACACAGTCCGAATACGAAAGATACCTTGAACTGGAGGATGCATATTATAAGGACGGAGTTTTCCCCGAAAACATCTTAAAACATGTAGAGACTATGGATGAGATATCACCTGATGAACTGGCGTTTGTTGAAGATGTTAATAAGATCAACATGCCCGCGGGAGAGCTTACGGATGAGCAGCTGCTGCAGCTTATCGATCATGAGGCAAAATATATCTATACCATAGAGCAGAATGCGGAAAAAGAGACCGTGGCTGCCCAAAACGAAGATCCCGGCGTG
>CADAHD010000503.1 GCA_902787595.1 uncultured Lachnospiraceae bacterium | reverse complement strand
ATGGTTTATATGAAGTATTCGAGAAAATTAAATTTAATGGCCATGATATTTCTGGTAGCAGCCCTGATCTGCATGATAAGCGGCGAAAAGCTGCTGCCCCCCAAACCCAAAAACGACCTTCCTCTTGGCATGCGTGCTTCAAATAAAGGCTGGAAACGCTGCCTCACGCTTATTGCTGTCTATATGCTCTGCTCTGCGCTCTTTACTTCGGGCGCTTCCTACGCGGTAGACCGCGAACTGGCAGGCGGCTCTTCTTCCTTCGGATATAACCTCCTGGTAGGTTTAAATCTCGATACTTTTGGCGGCTGGAATCAGGATGATGCGGATTATCTGTATGCCGCTCTTGACCGTACCGGCTCCGCTACCGAAGCCCAGCTGGCCTGCCGTGATATGGCGCTGCAGCGTCTTCAGGTTGACCCCCGCGCGCTGCTTAATCTTTTCGTGCATAAATTTGAAGTACTCTGGGGCAACGATGATTACGGTTCATCCTGGAATATCCTGTTCATGGACCAGCAGGGAAATCTTACGCCTCAAAGATCATCCTTCCTGTACCAGATGATGGATGTCAGCGATCTCTTCTATCTCTTTGTTCTCTTACTTGCAGGGATAGGCGGATGCATCATGCTCTGGAAAGCTCCCGACGGCTCCTATGCCTGCACGCTTTTGTTCTGCGGTACCGTTGCCCTCCATCTGCTGGTGGAGAATCAGAACCGCTATCACTATCATGCCCTTCCTGTCCTGGCCATAGTTGCCGGAACCACCATAGGGCAGGTATTACGTTCCAGCTATCGTTTCTTTATGCATCAGAAAGCAGAAAAGGACCGTCTCGATAACGAGAAGGCTACTCTTAAAGCGCAGATCGAGAAACAGGAAGAATTCGAGGCCGAAATGATCGATTTGCGTGCAAAAGCTCTTCATGCCCAGTTTGATATGGGTACCGCACTCAAAGAAGGACATATAAAGATCATAGCAAGCCAGGCTGCAGCCGATGCCGCGCTTAAGAAGGAAGAGGATAAAAAGAAATGAGAAGGCACAGCACTATCTACGGACTGATCGCCATGGCTGCGGCCGCAGTCTGTCCCATCGACTTTGGCCAGTACGAAGTGGTCATGCGTGATACCGGTCTTACATGGACGGCTGAGGATATCGCGCAGGGCGGTCTGCAGTATTCACGCCCTCTCACTCACTTTGCCTATACCGATATTTCATGGTTCAGGCTTCTGACGCCACGCGCCGGCAGCAGCATTGTTTATCCCATTGCACTTATAAGGATCTTTACAGAACCTTTGGGCCTTGATTTTTCGGTTAATGCGCTGGCCTTTGTACTTTCACTTATATTACTGGTCTGCGTTTACCGGCAGATGGGGTATCTTTATAAGCTTTTCCCCAAATACGCATTCTTTCCCATAATAGGAATGTGCCTTATCTTTACCGACAGCAATTTCTGCGCGATACTGCGCGGGCTTTATCCCCAGGGCGTTATGATCGTCTATACCGTGCTCTATATCACCGCCCTGCTGGGTTATTTTGCATCCGAAGAAAAAAAGCGTCTGCCGCACATGTTCGCAACTGCCGTATCAAGCGTGCTCCTGCTGCGCTCCGACAGCCACATGATAGTATTCCTGCCGGCTCTGATCCTTATGGGCATATATATCATCATCCGTGAAAAGAATCTTTTATCAAAACACTTAGGCGCTGCGGTCATAACCATTGTCCTTTCAGCCGCTTATATGCTGCGCGCATTTACCGTGGTTGGCGCCGATCCGGATATAGTCTCCGAGGCAGCCTCCTACAGCAGCGTATTCAATACCATGCTCCCTAATTCCGGCAACCCTTCCGTCATCATAAAAGAATTCGGTCTCGACGAAAGCTATCTTAAAGATATAGGCAGATCCTATTACGAACCTGCCGAAGCCTTCGCCCACGATCCTCACGATGAGTTCGAAGCTGCAAAGCTTTTTGAAAGGATATCACCCTCAAACATCCTCTTTACTTACCTGCGTCATCCCGTGATCCTTTCACAGGCCTGCAGCAACTATCCTTATAAAGCTTCAAGTTACGAAAACA
>CADAHD010000502.1 GCA_902787595.1 uncultured Lachnospiraceae bacterium | reverse complement strand
GCTGACATCAACCAGGAGATAGCCAGTCTCAAACTGCATATATTCAGCTGCGCGGTGCATATCCACGGACTCGTAGGGAAGCCCTGGTGTCGGGCGGATCGTTCTGTACAGGATGTATAATGAAAAAAGCAGGACAAGGATAATGCATGATCCCACAATATACATTGCCTTCATTGACTGTTTCATGATTATTCCGGAATATTCCTTTCGCTCTTCTTCTGTCACCACGGTATTTATAACATTTTCAGCCGTCAAAAACAACCCTGTATATTTTCCATCATAAACGGGATCGTATATACCATATATTCCTATAACATTGAATGTTTGTATGAATTATGATATAGTTATAAATATTATACGGCTGACCGGACAGCCATCCGGGCAAAACCTTATCAGAAGAAAATCTGTCAAATTGAGGGGTATGAAATGAAATCAAATGAATCTGCTGAAAATTATCTTGAGACCATACTGATCTTAAGTGGGAAAAAGCCTGTTGTACGTTCTGTTGATATCGCGGAGGAGCTGGGGTTTAAAAAATCAAGTGTCAGCGTCGCCATGAAAAACCTGCGTGAAAAACAGCTCATTACTGTTAGGCCGGAGGGTTACATCTATCTTACCGAAGCCGGCAGGGAGATTGCTGAGATGATCTATGAGCGCCACAAAGTGATATCCCAGTGGCTGATCTCTCTTGGGGTTGACCCCGAGACTGCCGTTGAAGATGCCTGCCGCATGGAGCATGTGATCAGTAAGGAAAGCTTTGCGGCCATCAAAAAACATATCAATGGCGAACAATAATTTTCAACCTGCATAACGAATCAAAACGCGCAGCTGTTTCCGGCTGCGCGTTTCTTTTTTTAAATATAGTACATATCCTGCGCCTGGGCACCATTTTCTGTAAAATCGCGTTCCAGATCCTCAAGCGTGATATTTTTCAGCACTTCATCCAGGTTTCTGTTGACCGGACCGATGATCATCTTCTGAAGAGTTTCCGTAATACCGTAAACGGTGCACCCTGCAGGCGATTCCTCATCTTCCACAAAATAGGAACCATCCAGCGCGAGAACGATTTCAGAGACCGTGATAGAGTTTAATGCCATATGTTCCGTTTTCGAGTGAACTGACAGATCCACCAGCGCCCTCAGTCCATACCTGCTTTTCTTTGAAAGAATCATTGCACCCTCCTGCTGCCATTAATCTCGTCTGACCCGCGTATTTCACATACTCAGTATATAGGTTTAGTCATATTATGACACATGAGCTCCTGTTTAGCAAGCGAAGGTGCTTTTCCCGGCAGCCGGGAGCTTCTGAATTATTCTCCGAAAAGCGGAGTGGAATAATATCTGTCACCGCTGTCCGGGAGAAGGGCAACGATAACCTTTCCTTTATTCTCGGGTCTTTTGGCGATCTCAATGGCGGCTTTGGCCGCGGCTCCGGAGGAGATTCCTACCAGGATGCCTTCCTTTTTGGCGATCAGTTTCGATACAGTGAACGCATCCTCATTATCAATCGTGATGACCTCATCGTAGACTTTCTGATCGAGCACATCCGGAACAAACCCAGCGCCGATACCCTGAATCTTATGGGGACCGCTCCTGCCCTCGGTAAGGACCGGTGAGCCTGACGGTTCAACTGCAATGACTTTCACATCCTTTTTCTGTTCCTTCAGATATCCGCCTGTGCCAGTCAGTGTGCCGCCCGTACCTACGCCTGCGACGAAAAAGTCAACCTTCCCGTCAGTATCGTTCCAGATCTCGGGGCCTGTGGTTGCTCTGTGCGCTGCCGGATTTGCCGGATTAACAAACTGCCCCGGGATAAAACTGTCCGGGATCTCCTTTGCCAGCTCCTCAGCTTTCGCGATCGCGCCTTTCATTCCCTTCGAGCCGTCCGTAAGAACGATCTCAGCGCCATACGCCTTAAGTATATTTCTGCGCTCAACGCTCATCGTTTCAGGCATCGTCAGGATAATTCTGTATCCCTTGGAAGCCGCGATAGAGGCAAGACCGATGCCTGTATTGCCGGATGTCGGCTCAATGATCGTGGAGCCTTCCTTCAGAAGTCCTCTGCTCTCAGCGTCCTCGATCATGGCTTTAGCGATTCTGTCCTTCACGCTGCCTGCCGGATTAAAATATTCAAGCTTAAAAAGAAGGACCGCTTCCAGGTTCAGTTCCTTCTCAATATTAACAGCTTCAATAAGGGGAGTGTTTCCAATCAGTTCAAGTGCTCCTTTAAAGATCTTAGTCATTTTATTGCTCCTTTCATTTAGCTTCGTTTAATACATACCTCTCATATATGTTTTATATGTTATATCTGCATTATATTATTAATACCCCTGTGTGTCAACTTTTTTTTTAATTCTATCGCTCAGTATAATGCGAAACCCGCTGACAAAAAAGAGCCGGGGTTCCGCTTTCACGGAGCACCG
>CADAHD010000501.1:857-2283 GCA_902787595.1 uncultured Lachnospiraceae bacterium | reverse complement strand
CCGGGAAATCACTGCGGCTCTTAAAACCGTACACAAAAAAATCCCTGACATAATCACGGCATTTATCGATATTCTTGATCAATTCCTGAAATTCCGACATATCCTGACTGTATCATGAATAAAAGGTATATGTACCTTTTCCTTCTTTTTTAGATCTGTACATCGCTTCATCGGCTTTTTCAAAAAGACCGGTCGTATCAGAAGCATCTTTTCCGTTCATTATACCGATGCTTACAGAGATGGGAGGCAGACCATCCTCCGTATTCTTTAACTCGGCGTGTATCTGCGCCACCTTTGATTCTATAAGGGAGCGGCTGATACTGCCGGAATGCACCATAAACACAACAAACTCATCTCCGCCGATGCGGCATATGCAGTCCTCGCCGCGGAAAACCTTCTTTAACACTTTAACAACTTTTATCAATACCTTATCGCCTGTTTCATGTCCGTAATTATCGTTAAAGCTCTTGAAATCATCCACATCAAAAAGCATCATATAAGTAGTCTCCAGATCGATACTCATAAGCAGATAATCATATCCCGCACGGTTATATGCTCCGGTCAGTTCATCATGTGATACCTTGAAGCTCAGACGCTCAAGACTTGATTTGTTTTTCTGATAAAACCTGTTATATGCTTTAGCGAGGTAAATAAATTCACTCGAACCGTATTCGTCTATAGGAAGATCGGCTTTGACCTGTTCGATCGCCCGAAGCACCGGGGTTATCGAATAACGCGTGGTAAGCCACATCATAAAGAACACCAGCACAGCCTGTATCAGTATAGCTGTACGCGCAATAAACAGATCTCTGTTTAATGCTGCACTCTCCCTGTCCTCCACGCTTTTTGCGAGCTTTTCAACCTCGTTTAAGCTTTCCTCCATACCTTTTCTGATCTTGTCTTTTTTTTCATAGTATTCATCATTAAGAACAAGCTCGGTAGCGTGCCTTATCTTTTCCTCAGGAGAAAGAGCCTCATCTTCCGCGCTAAGAGCTATATTTTCAAGGACATCGGGATATTCCTCATATCCCTTTGCTTCTACGACCAGACGCATGGCGTATTATTCCCGGTCCATTAGCTCTACCGAATTATCCATTGCCTCCTGCAGCTGCTTAAGCGCCGCATCGGTACCGCTGCCCATATCCATCCGTTCGATAGCTTCTTCACGTCTTTTGGATTCAAAGGCTTCGGTAAAGTACTGCTCAAGAAACCTGATGTCTCCATTCAATGTAAAGCGCTGCACCTGTTCGGTAAGATAATCCGAAGCATTCATCAGCTCATGTGCGGCAGTCTGCAACTCGGAATGCTGCCTTGCAGCATCTGTAATGCGTTTAAAGGAATCAGTCAGACGAAATGTTGAAAAGACCACACTGCTTGAAAAGATCAGTATTATGACGACCAGCCAGAAATGGACTTTACGATGAGA
>CADAHD010000501.1:0-841 GCA_902787595.1 uncultured Lachnospiraceae bacterium | reverse complement strand
TCTTCTTCCTTCCAGGAAAGCCATACAGCGCTCATACTTTTCCAAACGTATGAGCGCTTTGGCATCGTGCTCCGGCAATCTCGTAAGGTCCGAATTATGTTTAAGATCCGACAGCTTTACTTTTGCAGCGACCGGATCCGCAGATATCCTGACAATATACTCCTCATAGGCTGTATTTCTATCATGGGTAAGGAGCCCTAAAGATCTGCATACCTCTTCGGGAAAGCCCATACCCCTGATATCTTCCATGGTCGTATCGGTATCTTCCACAACATCGTGAAGGAGGGCAACAACAGTCGATATCTCATCATCCATCGATTCTGCCACATGCCAGGGATGAAATACATAGGGCAGGCCTGATTTGTCCTTCTGGTCTTTGTGCTTTTCGTACATAAGATTGACCGCTTTTTTGGTCATTTCCGTATAGATCATGCCCCGGGCTCTCCTCTTTAATACAGCTTTAAGCTTTATATTATACGATAATCGGCGTATTTTTCAAGAGTATGCCTAAGCCGGGCAGCTTTCATATGTCATTCATCATCATTCGAAACGATATCTCAAAGATAAGCGCAGACGCCATAGTCTGTACAGCGAGTCCCACGCCTGCCATTGCGTCCGGAACGGAAAAGGCAATCTATAGTGCCGCCGGCGCTGAAAAACTTATGGTGGTCCGCCCCCGTGGTTTTTCTCTTACCAGATCGTGATGCGCTCTTCGGGCGGGATGTACATCCTGTTGTCTTCGCTAAGACCGTAGGTTTGTACAAATTCATCAAACTGGGCGTTGACCGCATTGACCCTCTGATAATTGTATGGATGGGCATCAGTGATATAGCCGCTTTCT
>CADAHD010000500.1 GCA_902787595.1 uncultured Lachnospiraceae bacterium | reverse complement strand
ACGATCCCCGTGGCGGTATTAAGCGGAACATGGATATATTCGGCGATCTCGGACATATTGACTTCCTTCTTCTGATACAGAAGCCAGAATATCAGGACTTCATTCTTAGAGCAGTTAAGGAATATATTCCCCCACAAATCCGATGACAGCAGTTCCTTGATCTCATCTATATAATCCGTG
Organism: uncultured Lachnospiraceae bacterium; assembly: GCA_902787595.1. Next base: position 2,096 of record CADAHD010000500.1, on the reverse strand, counting down.
AACTGTCTGAAATTCTCTTCAGCTGAATTCTGCCCTTTTAAGCCCATTTCCCGTCCTTTATCATTTAATCTGCAATTACTTCGTCCTTCGAATTAATTTAATTCTACTACCGAAGTATTTTTCTGTCAACACTTATTTTATTCTTATCCTCTCCACATCCTTATGCGGGTTTACCTCGGAGAGTCCTACATCTGTTATAAAACCTGTGATGGGTGAGAATCCTGACCGCATCACCTCCAATGCCTTTTGCATCTGTCCCTCATTAAGGCGCTTGGCCAGAGTGATATGCGGCATCCAGTGGTCAACACCATAAAACTTACTTATTGATACTTCTGCAGTATCCGCATATATCTGCGCGATTTGCCCGGGGATCTCAGTCAGTATCCTGCTCGGAACAGGAGCCGCATACATCACATACGGAAAAAAGAATGCAACTGAGGCTATGATCAGCTCAGTCTGCTTCATGCCCGCAGCGAACACCTCAAATCCCGGCTTTAACACTTCGGCGCTTCTGGCTTCGAATGCACATAAAGTCATATGCGGCGGGACATGATTATCCGTCATATACTTATTCCCCGTTGCCTCCGCTATCGTATCTATATGATGCTGCAATATGGTATTAGTCTTATCATCAAAATAAGCTGTTATAAGATACATACAGCCATTATAACACATCCGGACACGGGGACGGTTCTTCCGTCCTTATTTTTGATCACATTGTAAACCTTTATCATTTTTAGGTTGACAATTAACCCCGGACCTATTACACTACTTCTGGTTAAAAAAAAATATGAATGGAGAAACATCATGACTACAGACAACAATTCATCAAGCTATATCAGAGATATTTGCTATATAGCTTTGTTCACTGCTTTGATTGCAGTTTTGGCACAGATAAGTATCCCTCTTCCGGGAGGCGTTCCCCTTACACTTCAGACCTTCGCAGTTCCGCTGGCAGGATTAGTACTGGGCTCTAAGAGAGGCACCATCGCAACTGCAGTCTATGTACTCTTAGGTGCTGTCGGCGTTCCGGTATTTGCAGGTTTCTCAGTAGGCAGGGGCTCGCTGGGTCTCTTATATTTAACAGCATTCTCAGCAACGAGGCTGGATTTTTTGCTGTCAAGTTTGCACTGACCAAGATCAAAAGCTTCTTCGGGCTGCTGAGTCTCGATGTGGAAGTTAAGGAAGTAAAACAGGCGGAGCTGGTTGTGAAAGGAAAGATCGATGCCAAGGCATGGATCATGGATCGGTGCCCCGAGATCACTGCGATAGATAAGATCAAAGTGGACAACTCAAAAGTGGCAAAGGCCAGCATAAAGAGCGGCAAAAAGAATTATACTGATATCGCAAAGTTTACGCTTACCGTACTGAAACCGGTATTGTCCTTTAAGAATAAAGACCTGACTTACACCGGTGCCACGCTTAACGCAAGGGATTACCTTGATAATGTAACGGAAACAGCGCAGATCCACTGGTCGGTTCCTGCCAAGAAAGCAAAAATACTGACCATAGACGAAAACACCGGAGAGATCACAGCCGGAGAAGGAAAAGGTGCGGTGACGATAAGCTGCAGCATAAGTTCATATGGATATGAAGCTGTTTATAAAGCAAAGATCAATGTTAAGAGACCCAAAGCCAAAGAGACAGTAAAGATCAAAGACGGAAAATCCAAAAAGCTTACTCTTTCCAATGTAAGTAAGTATACCGAAGTGGTATGGTCGAGCAGCTCACCGGCCGTAACCATAGAAAGTACAAAGAAACCGTATACTGTCAAACTGAAGGTAAATTCCGCGCTTGATGAGAATCTGGCTACGGTACCTGCGGTAGTTACCGCAACTGTCGACGGGCAGGAATACAAAACGACCATACAGATAAAATAACGTACAGTACTGAGTCTTTGCTCTGACTTTATAAGGACTGTGGAAAAGCTGATCCGGCGATCTTCTGATCCACAGTCCTTTTATATTTTTAAAAAACTGTTGACATTTACAGGACTCGGTGGTATCTTATCCATAGATGTTAGCACTCTAACAAATTGAGTGCTAATAACCGAAAGGGGGGATGAGAAAATGCAGGAAGAATTAGATGACAGAAAA
>CADAHD010000499.1 GCA_902787595.1 uncultured Lachnospiraceae bacterium | reverse complement strand
AAGACCCTTCAGGAAGAGATAGACCGCATGGAAAAGGAAATGTAATGATCAGACCTTATGGGTTTTAGTGATCTTGCCATTCTCCACGCGGTAGACGATATCGCAATTCTCTATCGTCTTCAGACGATGAGCTATTATGACCATAGTTTTACGACCTTTGAGGCTGCCTATCGCATCCATGATAGCAGCCTCTGTTTCATTATCAAGAGCGCTGGTGGCTTCGTCAAATACCAGCAGATCCGGATCGTTATACAGTGCGCGGGCTATGCCTAAACGCTGTCTCTGTCCTCCGGAGATACGTACGCCGCGGTCGCCTATCACGGTATCAAGGCCTTCGGGGAGTTTTCGTACGAAATCGCCCATCTGTGCTTCGTCCAGTACTTCCCATATACGCTTTTCATCAGCTTCTTTATCAGACAGACCAAAGGCTACATTCTCGCGGATGGTGGTATCCAGCATGTAAATGTTCTGGGCTATATAGCCTATGTTCGAAAACCAGGCGGCATCCCCCGGAGTTACTTCTTTTCCGTCTACCAGTATCTGACCTTTCTGGGGCTGTAAGAGACCCAGCAGTATATCGACGATGGTGGTCTTTCCCGCGCCGGAGGGGCCGATGACACCTACAGATGCTCCGACGGGTATGCTCATGCCGGCATTGTCGAATATCAGTTTTTCCGTATTGGGATAATGATAGGAGATATCTTTTAAGAGTATATCCTTCTTAAGATCCTGGGTGTCAGCGGATCTGTCTTCTATCTTTGCATCCTTAAGTCCCGCCAGATCAAGGTCAAGATTATCTACGACCACATCCAGTGAAGGTTCAAAATAAGCTATAGCCGATAAATGCGTTGAAACACGGTTGACCGCAGGCATCAGACGTACGGCTGCCACTCCGAAAGCCATCAGCTGCGGCAGCATGTCCTTAAGGTCATGTCCCATCATTACGGCAACAAACATATAGAACAAAAGCCCCACTATACAGACGGTCTCGATAACAAGACGGGGGAACTGGTTGAATATCGTGTATTTTCCGAGTGCATCGGACTGGGCACGGCTGCCCTCATCAAATCTTTCCAGGAAATACTTTTCTTTTGCGGCCACCTTAACATCCTTGATACCGAAAATACCCTGCTGCATCCATTTCATCATGTTGTTCTGCTCATTTACACGCTTGTTGCCTATCCTTGCCAGTCTGGGCTTTAATATCAGCGCTATAAGTAAGAGCATGGAACCTAAGAGAACAGCCATGCTTAAGGTCATGATAGGATCGATGATCAGCAGCAGTGTACATATACATACGGATACTGCAGACTCGGATATCAGCAGCATGCATTCCTGCAGCAGCTCAAAGATATGCGGGATGTCCTTGTTGACTGTCTGGAGCATCATGTTAACATCCGCATTAAGATAGTACTCGTACGGACGGTTTAAATAATCACCCATAAGCCTTATGGAAGTCATGCTGCGTGCATTGGCGATAAAGCGGCTCTGTACCACGGTCAGGATAAAAAGATAGACATTCTGGGATCTATATTTTCAAGCCCTGCCAGACCCAGCACAAATTTAACTTTTTCATTTTCCAGTATCGTATCGGGACTGACTACGGCAGTAATGAGCGGGATTATGATACCGACGCTCAGCAGTTCCATGAGTGCGCTGAAGAATATGAGTATACACAGAAGGACGACACGCTTCTTCTGTCTTGAATTTAAGACTATCTTAAGTTTTCTGTAAACGTTCATTGATGTATGATCCTTTATCCGGCAGATTTATTCCCAAAGACCGGGATCGGATAACAGGGCCTTGAGCTTATCGTAGATCTCTAAACCTTTTTCCCTGCCGTATTTGGAGATTATCCCTCTGTAAACAGCCATTTTACCGTTTTTGACGCCGTGGCTTTTGGCTGCCAGGCCGGCAACATGGCTGATTATCTCGGTTTCGTACTTTGCTTTGCTGAGCATCTTCTTCAATGTAACACTTGAAGGAATCATCGGTCTCGTTATTTCACTCTTTATCATTAAAGCGGGAATCGAAATGCTCCTAGAAACTCTTGGGGATATTATCGGCTCGCGTGCTGATTCGGAGCTAACCGGTAAGCTGCGTGACAAAATCCGCTCTTTTCCTGAGGTTCGCGGTGTATATGATCTGACATTGCATAATTATGGTCCGGAGCGAATAATCGCCACTGCTCATATTGAACTGCCTAAAATAGAAAATACACCT
>CADAHD010000498.1 GCA_902787595.1 uncultured Lachnospiraceae bacterium | reverse complement strand
AAATCCTTATACATCTTCTCCAAAGGATCGTAATGAGGCGTAAATCCGCAGCCCGTCGCGGTATTGACTATAAGCAGTACTTTCCCCTCATAATCATTCAGACTGACTTCATTTCCTTTTCTGTCCTTTACCGTAAAATCATAAACACCTGCCATTTGATCTTCCTCCTTTTTCTTTTTGTTCTATAATCTTTTAAGCATCGTTGTTGAATTAAATATATCAGCTATTTGCTTTCGCACCATTATCTTTTGCGCAATATAAATATATCAAAATATAAGGTATCTGTCAATACCTTTTTTTACGGCGGGTACAGAAGCCGCTTCCCTACCCGCCGGCATGATATCACATTATCAGCATCGAATCATCAATATCTCTTACAGTGCCAAATCCGGTACAGCTCATGATGTATCTGAGTTCGCTGCTCACTTTACGTAAGAATTCCGCAACGCCTGCCGCTCCGTCCTTTTCAAGAGAGGGCAGCATGGATCTGCCTACTGCCGCCGCATCTGCGCCGAGCGCCAGCGCCTTATAGACATCAGCTCCGCTTCCGATACCGCAGTCAACAAAGACCTGCACACCGGTATCCTTAAGCGCTTTAACTATATCCGGAAGCACCTTAAGCGGAGGTACCGCATAAGGCAGCCTGCCATGATGATGGCTTACTATTACCGCTGCCGCTCCGATATCTGCGCATTTTAACGCATCTTCCACCCCCAGCACTCCCTTTACGACAAAAGGCAGTTTAGTGGATTCCACATATGAACGCAGCATATCCGTGGTCTGTACAGCCATTTCTTCACCTATCACCACATCCGTTCCGTTTTCTCCGAATATATGATCGATATCCATACCTACGCCAAAGGCCCCTTCTGCCTCGGCAAATGCAAGCTGGTCCCTGACCTTGGCATTATCCGCATACGGCTTTACTATCCTTACCGTCTTTGCCCCGGTATCTACGATCTTTTTAAACATATCGTTTTCCATCATACCGCAGAAATTAAGTATATTGCATTCTTTCGCAGCCAGCGAATACTCTTCAAGACCGGTAAGTTCACGCCCGTTCATATTTCCGAGATGGGAAAATGCAGGTGTCATCACCGGGCTGGAAAACTTTTCACCAAGCAATACAGCCGACTCATCCGCGACCACCGAATCTATCAGCCGTTCACCGATAAGGATCGAATCCATATATCTCGCTGTTATCTCGTTCGCGTCAGATACTCTTGTATAAGCCATTTAACTCCTCCTTAAGATAATCCATGAACCTGATATATTCCTCATCCGTATCAAGATGTTCCAGTATAACAGGCATATCAGGATCGATATCGTTCATTTTTTCAACATAATGCCTCAGCGGAAATTCTCCTTCACCCGGACCGCATTCATTAAGCCTTAATGTGTAACGCTCATCCAGATGTACATCCTTTATATGACAGCTCCTTATCCGGCTTCCAAGGATCTCGGCGCATTCATCAACAAACTCTTCCGGATGGAAATACCTGTCCGCAATCTGTCCCTGTCAACCGCCTCAAGAAGCCTGATATACTCCCGCGGGCCCGTAGGTATCATCCACGGCATAGGTTCCAGCGTAAAATAGGTATTCTTAACATCTGCCCTGTCAATGATCTCACGGACCATTTCCACAGTCTCATTAAAAGCTTCAGCAGTAAAATTAGCCCTGTATCCGCCGTCCCAGCGCTCGCCGAACGCACCTGCTACATTTACGGCACATCTTGCACCCAGAAAATCCGCCAGCTTAAGCTGCTCCACACAATAATCGCGGTTCTGCTTTCGCTGTGTACTATCGGCCGCCATGGCATTTCTCCAGATGCCCACTTCGGCTATGCTAAGCCCGGCTTTGTCAGCAGCATCCTTATATGCGATTATCTTTTTTTCATCCTCATTGCTCTGTACCGGAAATACCACAGCAGTACATCCAAGCCGCAGCTGGTTCTGCGCCCACTCCTGCGGAGTCGAATGCATAAGTGGTGAAGAAGTCCCCAATCTCATTATATCAGCTCCTTTGCCTTATCATATTTCCGTTTTCGCTTTTTCCAACGCAGCTATAACGCGGTCGCACCATTCGTCGAATTCCGGATCATCACACTGGCACTCTTCCGGATGGGACAGCACATAGTCCAGAGCTATCTTCACTCCCATATCAAATCTTACATTTGTCCTCATATCTGGCACCACACGCTTAAGCTTTGAGTTATCAAAGATCACCGATACCGACTTATCCCCTTTAAGAGATCCGGTAAAATCATAGCCATACTTTTCTCCGGCAGCGATCAAAAAATCTGTGGATACATGATACGCCTTAAGCTCTACTCCCAGCACGTCAGCAATGGTTTTGTATATCTGATCCCAGCTTAAGGCTTCATCGGATGTGATCTGGAAAGCTTCGCCGATCGCCTGCCTGTTGCCCATAAGCCCGGTATAGCCTATTGCAAAA
>CADAHD010000497.1 GCA_902787595.1 uncultured Lachnospiraceae bacterium | reverse complement strand
GATATCAATCCGCCTTTTGTACATAAGAGCGATAATACCACAGACTCTGTGAAAGCCACTGCGCAAAGGATGATCGCCTGCATCGCAGCTGTTATCTCTGCCGACAGGAACACTTCCGTTCTTACTGCCCCGGATATCAGTTTATTGCGTATGCAGCCATCCGAATACTCACCGGCAGTGCACATAAGCGTTGACGCGCTCACCAGAAGTGTAGCGATCGATGCAAAGCAGGTATGTATATCGTCTGCGCTGATATCACCGCCCATAAAATGCGAAACGATCTTCATCATTACTGTATATCCCACAAGGTAAACTGTTATAGCCGCAACAAGCTCACGAAGCCCCGCATGATATATCAATTTTCTCGTATCCGCATACAGCAACTTAAACATTTACTTCTCCTCCAAGCAAAGACAGATAAAATGCTTCAAGACTTTCATCATGCTCTTCCATGTTTATGATAGTGCATCCGGCCTTATCACATTCCTTAGCCATCTCCGAAAAGACCAGCTCAGCATAAACATCCGCAGTATTGCTGTCCGATATTTTGTACTCAATATTTTTATCATCCAGTATCTTTGCAAGGATGGCAGTATCGCTCACTTTCATACGTACGGATTTGCGGCATTCCTTACGCAGTTCTTCTCCGCTCAGTAATGTGTCGCCATGCGTGCCAGCTCATCAAGGATATGGCTTGAGATAAGAAAGGTAATGCCACGCTCACGGTTAAGCTTTATTATCAGCTCCCTTATCTCTATGATGCCCTGGGGATCCAGTCCGTTTGTAGGCTCATCCAGAATGATAAAATCCGGATCTCCGCAAAGAGCTATCGCTATGCCAAGTCGTTGACGCATACCCAGTGAAAACTTTCCCGCCTTCTTCCGGCCTGTATCGGCAAGCCCCACAAGTTTAAGCAGCTCATCAACACAGGAAAGATCCGGGAGGCCCAATAAAAGGCACTGCTGTATAAGATTTGACTTTGCCGACATATCCTTGTATATAGCAGGAGCTTCCACTACCGCCCCCATACGCTCTCTTGCTTTGGTTATTCTTTTATCGTCAAAAGGAATACCCATGAGCTCATATGAGCCGCCTGTAGGTCTCTGCAGACCGCACAGACAGCGTATCAATGTAGTCTTTCCTGCTCCGTTCTTGCCCACAAAACCGTATATAGCTCCTTTGGGGATCTCCATGTTAAAGTCTTTCAGTGCCTCAAACGCCCCATATTTCTTTTCGATCCCGCTGCATTTAAAAACGTATTCCATAATTTACTCCTTTCCTCTTACCTTACAACATAAAAATACCCCTTTCCGGTCAAGAAAGGGGTAAAAGAAATGTCAAGATTTGGTCAAGATTCCACGAAACGAAAACCTATCCCGTATATTGCCTCTATATGGTCAATACCGTCAAGTGACTGCAGCTTCTTACGGATATTGCTCACATGCTGCTTTAACGAGCGTTCGGTACAATCGGGGGTATCTTCACTTATGCGGTCAAGTATGGTGCTCCTGCCCAATGGTCTTCCGCTGTTTAACATAAGAAGATGCAGTATGGCAGCTTCAGTCCTGGTCAGGTTTATGCTCTCTTCCTTATAAGACACCGTAAGCAGAGAAGTATCCAGTTCAAGATCTGCTTCACTGATCACGTTTTTATTACCGTCTCCGGCTTCTGTGTGCTTCTGCGTTTTAGAAAGCCTTAAAAGAGCCGCGATCCTGGCCAGCAGCTCCGATATCACAAAAGGCTTGGTGATATAATCACTCGCGCCCTCATACAGGAGCCTGACTTTGTTATCTATATCGGTCTTGGCGCTCATGATAACGGTAAGTATCCCTTTAAGCTTAGGCAGCAGCTCTTCTCCGGAAAGGCCGGGGAGCATCAGATCCAGAAGCAGCAGATCAGGTTTTTCTTTTTCAAGCAGCATAAGCGCTTCGGTACCCGAATACGCTCTGGATACGATATAGCCTTCCTTCTCCAAAGCTTCCTTAAGAAGATCGCTTATAGCTGTATCATCCTCTACTATCATTATCTTATATGACATGTCTGTATCCCTGCCTGACCGTTACTCTTCTTCCACATGCTCACGGCCCTGCGCAATGATGGAATGTACATGATCATCCGCCAGTGAATAATAGATACGCTTTCCGTCACGGCGCCCCTTGATCAGGCGGCTGGTCTTAAGTATGCGCAGCTGATGGGATACCGCAGACTGGCTCAT
>CADAHD010000496.1 GCA_902787595.1 uncultured Lachnospiraceae bacterium | reverse complement strand
TCGGATATCGGTGACGGACAGGATCTTTCGGAAAATCTTTCAACCTTTTCTGCACATATCAAAAATGTGCTGGCAATACTGGCCGAAAGTTCTCCGGACAGCTTTGTCATCATGGATGAACTGGGATCGGGAACAGATCCTGCGGAAGGAATGGGCATTGCAGTAGCGATCCTTACGGAGTTATTGAAAAGCGGTGCGAATTTTCTGGTCACAACACATTATCCGCAGATCAAGGATTTTGCGTCAAAGAATGAGAATATCGTAAACGCCCGGATGACGTTTGATAAGGAAACGCTGAGACCGACCTACCGGATGGTGATCGGTGAAGCGGGAGAAAGCTGCGCGTTTTACATCGCCGAACGACTGGGAATGCCGGGATATATGCTGGAAACCGCTGCGAAAGCCGCGTATGGCGAGGATGCTGCGAAAGGATATCATTTTGGAAAAGGACAGGAATTAAAAAAGAATTCTGCGCCTAAGATCACCAAAATGAAAAAAGCGGGCGTCAATGCAAACCTGAGTACACTTTATAATATAGGTGACAGCGTTATGGTGTATCCCGAAAAGAAGATAGGGATCGTCTGTGAAACAGTGAATGATAAGGGAACCCTGCGGGTGCAGGTAGCCGGGAGGAAATTCTGGATCAATCATAAAAGGGTGAAGCTTCACGTTAAGGCCGAAGAACTGTATCCCGAAGACTATGATTTTTCTATTATCTTTGACAGCGTGGAAGACCGTAAGATCCGGCATGACATGCAGCGCAAATACACAGAAGAGGTGATCGTGACAAAGGAGTAAGGTTGAAACCATGGGGACGTATCCCGTGTTTTTTCGTCCCCGTGGCTTTCTATAAGGGCCTTCGATCAGCCGCAACGTTTGACTGCGCTTTCAAGTATACTGAATGTCAGTTTATCGATATTCAGTTCTGCCTCTGCACCATAAGGAAGAATGCATATCGGCGATGTATGCCCAAAGTTCAGGTCACTCATTATCGGCAGATCCGGGCAGCCGTATTTGTCGCTTACGAGCAGACGGATGCGTTCTGCATAGGAATCAAAATTTGCGGGGCGTTTCATTTTTCCTATGATTACACCGCTTAAGATCTGCAGATAACCATTCTTTCCCAGCCAGTCAAAGAAATCAGCCATATATTTTTCATCGCAGAAATCCGGTATGTCCTCAAAGAAAAGAATACTGTTTTCGAAATCTTCTTTCCTGACTGCAGCATTTCCGTCAGGCATCAACAATGTACACAGATCACCATGACCGCCAAATAATTTTCCCTTTACCGTCCCTTTTCCCTGCACATAATAATAACCGGAATTGGGAATATACTTTTTTCTGTACTTTTTATCTGTATGTGATTCCTTATCATATGACGATTCTTCAGACGGCTGTATGGTACCGATAACCGAGTCATCAAAGAACATCTTTTCAAACCAGTAACGACTGTACGGATGCCATCCTCCGGCTTCAGCTACGCTCGTCAGAAGATTATCTCCGTAATAAGTCATCAGGCCTGCCCTGTAACAATACAGATGCAGGGCCATGACATCAGAATAACCGCATAATATCTTTGGATTTTCGACAAGGATCTTATCTGACAGATATGGTAAAAGTTTAGCCGAATCATTTCCGCCGATATTGGCTATGATAAAAGGCCCACATGATATCCTCTGCCCTGGCCTGCGGATTATCCCTTAGATAAGAAGTTCCTCTTAGTGAATTAGGCGCAGGCACAACATTTAATCCCAGCTCCTTAAGTCGGTCACATCCCGATCGATATTTCCATAATACACGCGGTGCCCCGGCACATCCCCAGGACGGACTGACTGCAGCTATTGTATCACCCTTGTTCAGCTTGTCCGGCTTTATCATAAGATCTCTCCATTTATATACATCGGGGGGGAAGATTTTCACCGGCGGCAAAGCCCCGTATGTATCCCATCTATATGCTTGCATTTTAGCATATATCCTTAAGATTTTATTACAAAATTCATAGTTTTCGATAAAAAAGGGACCGGTAATAGATACGGTCCCTTTCGTTTTGCAGCTCCCATGATATTTTTTGTGTTTTATGCGATCAGCTTTTCAAATTCCGAAAATACTTCTTCGCTGCACCGGCTCTTCAGCTGCCCCAGCATGAATTCCAATTTACCGTCGATCCACTCTCTGGTATAGTGCGACATATTATCAGCAGCCTTTTCACCATAGATGCGTACCACCTCTGCTTTTGGCTGTTTATTTACTTGGCTGCAAAAGGCAACATACTCATCAATCTTTGCAGACAATCGCTTCCATTCTTCCGCCGCTTTGACGGTTTCACCGGCTTTCAGATAAGCTGCGATCAGGAACTTGCATGTATCCCTGTAAAACCCCTGGCAGCATGAGCGCATCCTTTCATCTTTCATAAACTCATCTATCATGGAGAGGCCCCAGTGACAGTTTTCCTCAACCTCTTTTAAGGGGCTGACCCACGACATCGCCTCTGCCGTATATACGATCTGCTTATTTAACGCACGGATGAAATTCTGATAATTGTCACGGATCTGCGCCTTCCAGCGCTCCTTTCCATCTTCGGTATCGATCGGAATATAATACGGAAGCAGTGTCTCCTGT
>CADAHD010000495.1 GCA_902787595.1 uncultured Lachnospiraceae bacterium | reverse complement strand
TTACGGGTTCGCCTTTTTCGTCTACTATCTTGCACTGCCAGCCGTATCCCGGAATGCCGATCGCGCCTACCTTATGGGTATTCTCCACACCCAGATGTACGCAGCCGGGTCCTATGGATTCGCTCAGTCCGTAATTGGTATCGTACTGATGCTTCGGGAAGTATGACATCCAGCGCTTGATAAGTGAAGGCGGAACGGGCTGCGCGCCGATGTGCATCAGCCTCCACTGATCCAGCTCATAGTCTTCTATACGAAGAGCGCCCGAGTCAAGGGCATCCAGTATATCCTGAGCCCAGGGAACCAGCAGCCATACTATGGTGCAATGCTCGCGGGATACTGCATCAAATATATACTGGGGCTTGGTGCCACGCAGCAGAACTGCTTTAGAACCTGCTACCAGACTGCCCATCCAGTGCATCTTTGCTCCTGTATGATACAGAGGCGGTATGCAGAGGAAACAATCGTCACGTCCCGTTGAATGATGATGCTGCTCCACTTCCGCAGCCGTCATGAGGCTCAGATGCTTATGTAATATAGCCTTGGGAAATCCTGTGGTGCCGGATGAAAAATAGATCGCGCCGTCATCATCATCTTTTACCACGATATCAGGTTTTTCCGAAGAGCAATCCGCAACCAGCTCGCGATAGCTCTCAGCGAAGGTAGGACAGCTCTCTCCCACATAATACGGCCGATAAACTCCGGTCCGAAAAGCAGCACATCAACTTCTGCCAGATCTGCGCAGTACTGTATCTCATCTGCCGAATAACGGAAATTGAAAGGAACAGCCAGCGCGCCGGTTTTTAATATGCCCATATAGATAGGCAGCCATTCAAGGCAGTTCATCATCAGTATGGCAACTTTATCTCCTTTTTTTACCCCACGGCTCAGCAGCATGTTTGCCATGCGGTTTGCCTTCTCATCAAAGACCTTCCAGGTGATCTCTCTTCTGTAGGGCTGATCATCAGTCTGCTGTATAAGTGAATACTCTTTCCAGCTGATCCTTCTGGTCTCTTTCTGCTCGGGGTTAAGCTCGATCAGAGCCACCTCGTCACCATATAGTTTGCTGTTACGCTCAAGGTAATCTGTAATGGGCATTTGTCTTTTCCTCCGTTGTTATTCTTAAGCCTCATCGGCATTCTTTAACTTCCATACATCTTCATTATACTGGCGGATAGTTCTGTCCGAAGAGAAGAAGCCTGCCTTTGCGATATTCGTAAGGCTCATCTTCATCCATTTCTCACGGTCTTCATAATCTTCAAGCATCTTATCCTTCACTTTAATGTACTCTTCAAGATCGGCCAGTGTCATGAACCAGTCTTTCTTAAGCAGTTCATCGGAAAGTCTCTTTAAGTTTTCCTTATGTCCCACAGCCAGCGCCTGCTTGCCTGTAATGAAATCCACAGCCTGCTTTATCACCGGGCTCTTCTTATAATAATCCTTTGAGACATAATCGGCAGCCTCGTAATGTTTTATGACAGTATCTGCATCCATGCCGAATTCATAGATATTCTCAGGGCCTACCAGTTCGGCTATCTCGACATTCGCACCGTCTGCCGTTCCGAGAGTTACGGCTCCGTTAAGCATCATCTTCATATTGCCGGTACCGCTTGCTTCCTTGCTGGCCAGAGATATCTGCTCGGAAATATCCGCAGCAGGTATAAGCTTTTCGGCATAGCTCACATTATAATTCTCTACCATTACTACTTTCATATAAGGATTAACATCAGGATCCTTATTAACGATATCCTGCATAACAAGCAGCAGATGTATTATATCCTTTGCTATGACATAAGCAGGCGCAGCCTTTGCCCCGAATATAAAGCTTATGGGGCGCTTCGGCTTCTTTCCGCTCTTTATCTCAAGATACTTATGGATGATATAAAGAGCATTCATCTGCTGGCGTTTATACTCATGCAGTCTCTTTATCTGCACATCAAAAACAGAATCGGGATCCAGTTCGACGCCTTCATGCTCTTTGATATAAGAAGCAAGTATCTTCTTATTATCATGCTTGATGGATTCCAGCTTCTTTAATACTCCGGCATCATCCCTGTACTCTAAGAGTTTTTCAAGTGCATCCGCATTATGCTTGTAATCCCTGCCGATAAGCTCATCCAGATACTTGCTTAAAGGTCTGTTGCATTCGATCAGCCAGCGGCGGAAGGTTATGCCGTTTGTCTTATTATTGAATTTCTCAGGATATATCTTATAAAAATGATTAAGCTCGGTATTCTTAAGTATATCCGTATGTATTGCAGCCACGCCGTTTACAGAGAAGCCAAAGTGGATATCGATATGCGCCATGTGCACTCTCTTATCCTTATCTATTATCTGCACCTTGGGATCTTT
>CADAHD010000494.1:783-2462 GCA_902787595.1 uncultured Lachnospiraceae bacterium | reverse complement strand
AAAACAGACAGACATAGTGGCGTTTATGGCGCAGTTCATTATCGATCATGAAACGCTGATCAGGGATAAAGGACTTACACCCGATATCGATCTTCCGGAAAAGTCGGTCTTTGTTGAAGCAAATGAAGAGCTTCTGGGCCGTGTATTTTCAAATCTGCTGGCCAATATATGTAAATATGCAAAAGAGAGTTTCAGAATCTCCGTCTCTGCGGAAGATGGGAAAGTGGTAATTTCAAATAAGATCGCATCATCGGAGGATATTGATGTTGCGCACATCTTTGATCGTACCTACCGCGCCGATAAAGCGCGCCGTGAAGGCGGCGCGGGCCTGGGCCTGTATATTGCAAAACTCCTTATGGAGAAACAGCGCGGCAGCATAAGCGCGGAGATCGCTGAAGGCAGGATCATATTTGAACTTGCCTGGCATCAGTAAGCTTTACCTTTATTCAGTTTTCACGGTTTTCGTTTTTTCTTATGGGCGTCTTCCCCAACCGCAGATTTCGTATCATAATCTTTCAAGCTTGTAAAGAGCCAAAAAGATGTTGACAGTCAGGATACTCTTTGTTATGATGTGCGGGAAGTAAAAAATCTTAAAGAAAGCGAGGTAATCATGATGTTGACAGTGAAGTTTGAGATTGCAATTGAATACAGTATGAAGACCTCGGTTTGTGCATATTGATCCGATAAGGACAATTCTTTTGAAATGATCAGACCGTGGCATTCCCGTCACGGTATTTTTATGTCCATTTTCAATCCAGAGGTTTTCAGACAATCAGGGGCAATCAGGGGGACGCTTCTCTGATTGGTCCGGAAGTAAGAATCGTTTTATATTTTTATCCCTTTTTATGTTCGTGTGCTTGAAAAGGGAAGCAGGTATTACAATTCACAGCCCGGGAGCTGTGAATAGTAACAAGTATGTATCAACGATCGGAGGAAAAAATGATCACTATTAAAGAATCAACATATGATGATATCAGGAATATCCAGAGTCTTTGGGCTGATGAAGATGTTATGAAGTATATCTGGCCCGGAGGCTTACATGAAACAGAAGATGCAGTAAGGGAATGACTGGACAGATTTATCAATGCCGGACCGATGCAAAAGCATTATTCAATCTTTGAAGACGGAAAATATTGCGGAGAGACACAATATGGGATAGATGAAGCTACACATAGCGCAGCTTTGGATATCAAACTGTTTAAGTCTGCATGGGGCCGGGGGATCGCAACTCGGGCGCTGGAACACTCTATAGAGGAAGCCTTTAAAAACGGAGCTGAAACCGTGTGGGTAGATCCGCGTCCGGCTAACACCAGGGCAATCGCTTTATATCGCAGGCTGGGTTTTGTCCGGAAGGAAATGCCGGAGCATGTGATCGCATTGGGAGAGGATCCGAATATTTTTACCTATATGGAACTGGGTAAAGAAAAAACCGGAAGGATCTGCGAGGTTCAGAAGAACCGCTATACCATAAAGTATATGGGCCGGGAGCTGCCGGCAGTACTGATCAGAGATTTTTATGAAGAAGAGGCTTATAAACTTCCGGTAGTCGGTGACTTTGTGACATTCCGGTATAACCCGGACGGTGACAGCAGGATAAACTCCGTCTGTGAAAGAAAGAGCTTTTTGCAGAGACCGGATCAGTCCAAGACAGGCGTGATGCAGTATATGGTAGCAAACGT
>CADAHD010000494.1:0-745 GCA_902787595.1 uncultured Lachnospiraceae bacterium | reverse complement strand
GCGATACCGGTAGCCATACTTACGAAAGCGGATCTGTGCAATAATGTCGGCCGTTATGTGAGTGAGGTGGAGACCATATCGGATAAGATCAGGGTACATGCCATATCGGCTTTGTATGATATCGGCATGGATGAACTGAAAGAGTACCTTACACCCGGTACGACCATTTGTCTGATGGGATCATCAGGTGCGGGCAAGTCGACACTGCTTAATTCGCTTACGGGTGAAGAGACCATGAAAACATCGGCGATCAGGGAAAGCGATTCCAAGGGACGTCATACCACTACCTACAGACAGCTGATAGAGCTTGAAAACGGAGTGTCGATCATTGATACTCCGGGAATGAGGGAGATCGGAATGGCCCTGACAGAAGAAAGCTTAGACAACATTTTTTCGGATATCCTTGAACTGGAGAGCCGCTGTAAATTCAGCGACTGCAGACATGATACCGAACCGGGCTGCGCTATAAAGAAAGCATTGGAAGACGGCAGCTTGTCAAGGGATCGTTTCATGCTGTATAAAAATCTCGGTTCGGAAAACCACAGGAACTACGCCATGAAAAAGCGGATATCCATTTTGGTCAAGCAGCGGAAGAAATACGGACTGGATGTCTAGTCCGGCGCAAGTTTATTTGGAAGCATTCTTGCGCTTGCAAGGTACATAAGGGCTTTGTATAATCGTAAGCAGATATGTGGTTTGTCAATCTCTTTATCCGAAAAAAGCATTCAGAGGATACTGCTGGATC
>CADAHD010000493.1 GCA_902787595.1 uncultured Lachnospiraceae bacterium | reverse complement strand
TCGAAAGGATAATGATGCTGTGCATAAGGCATAGCGCCCGAATCAAACCAGCAGTCGATAACTTCGGGTACGCGGTGCATGGTCTTTCCGCACTTGGGGCAGGGGAAGGTCACTTCGTCGATATAAGGTCTGTGAAGCTCTACCTCTGCAGCCTTTGGATCGCCGCTAAGCTCTGCCAGTTCTGCACGGCTGCCTACGGAATGGAACTCGCCGCATTCGCACTCCCAGATATTGAGCGGTGTGCCCCAGTAACGGTTACGGCTTATAGCCCAGTCCTGAAGGTTCTCCAGCCAGTCGCCGAAACGGCCCTTGCCGATGGACTCGGGAATCCAGTTTATCTTATTGTTATTGCGGATCATGTTTTCCTTCACCGCAGTCATCTTTATGTACCAGCTCTCACGCGCATAGTAAAGCAGCGGGGTGTCGCAGCGCCAGCAATGAGGATAGCTGTGCTCAAACTTGGGAGCCGCAAAGAGAAGCTTTCTTGCGGAAAGTTCCTTGAGCACCTCGGGGTCTGCGCTTACTGCGCCGGCTTTTATCTCCTTCTCGGTAGGCTTGCAGCGCATGCCTGCAAAAGGAGTCTCTTCCTTCATATGGCCGCTCTCATCCACCATCTGAACGAAAGGCAGGTCGTACTTGCGGCCCACATTCGCATCGTCTTCACCAAAGGCGGGAGCTATATGAACGATACCGGTACCGTCTGTCATGGTAACGTATTCGTCGCATACTACATAGAAGCCCTTTTTCTTCTGCTTATCGGCGGATGCCTTTGCGCATTCGTATAAAGGCTCGTATTCCTTCTTCTCAAGGTCTGTGCCCTTGTATTCCTCAAGTATCTCATAGGAGGCCTTGCCGGCTTCCTTGTCTTCTTTGGTAAGAAGCTGATCCAGCACGGTGCCCAGCAGAGCTTTTGCCATATAGTAGGTGTTGCCGTCCACGGCCTTTACCTTGCAGTAGGTCTCATTGGGGTTAACGCAGAGAGCTACGTTTGAGGGCAGGGTCCAGGGCGTGGTGGTCCATGCCAGTATATATGCATCCTCGCCCACGCACTTAAAGCGAACGATAGCGGAGCGTTCCTTTACATCCTTGTAGCCCTGAGCCACTTCCTGCGCGGAAAGAGGGGTACCGCAGCGGGGACAGTAAGGCACGATCTTAAAGCCCTTGTAGAGCAGGTTCTTGTTCCAGATCTCTTTAAGCGCCCACCATACGCTCTCGATGTAATTATCATCATAGGTAACGTAAGGATCGTCCATATCAGCCCAGAAACCGACGGTGCCGGAGAAATCCTCCCACATTCCCTTGTATTTCCAGACGCTCTCCTTACATTTCTTTATGAAGGGCTCGAGGCCGTACGCCTCGATCTGGTCCTTACCATCAAGGCCCAGCATCTTCTCTACTTCTATCTCTACAGGCAGCCCGTGAGTGTCCCAGCCGGCCTTACGGGGCACCTTATAGCCCTTCATGGTCCGGTATCTGGGGATCATATCCTTAATGACACGGGTAAGCACATGCCCGATATGGGGCTTGCCGTTGGCCGTAGGAGGCCCGTCGTAAAACATGTAGGTCGGGCATCCTTCGCGCTCGGATATGCTCTTCTTGAAAATATAATATCCTTATCTTTCCAGAACTGCTCGATCTCTTTTTCCCTTGCCACGAAATTCTGATCCTTGGCTACCTTCTTGTACATAAATCTTTCCTCCCGTATATATTTCCTCTCCCCGGTACCTTAAGGATCCGCCAAAAAATGATCCTTATCCACCTGAGAAAAGGATATAAAAAACCACCCGCCCCGTTTAACGGCCGGGTATTTTTCTATCCTGTGATCTTATAAGCGTAGATTATAAAGCGAAAAGCCTTATAAAGTCAAGCATTATCGGCAAGCGGGAACATGCCGGCGCAGGGATCCTCACTTATCCTTTAAGGTGTTTATCTTCTCTATATAGATAGGCCTGTGCTTGAGCTCCATATAGATCCTGGCGATATACTCACCGATCACGCCCAGCAGAGTTATCAGTACTCCGCCAAAGAAAAGTATCAGAAGCAGTATCGTACCGAAGCCGGATCCGTTATTCTCAGGATACCTTATAGCCTCATACACCAGATAAACGGCGTATATCACCGCAAAAAATACTATGATGCTGCCGAAATATATCACTGCCCGCAGCGGCGCCGTGGCAAAAGCGATAAAACCGCTCAATGCATATTTGACCAGCCCGAAGAAATTCCACTTGCTCTTTCCCGCCAGGCGTTCCACATTCTCATACGGTATCCACTTGGTCTCAAAGCCGACCCAGCTCATTATACCCTTGGAAAAACGCTCACGCTCGGTCAGCAGCAGTATGGAATCCACCATCTGCCTGGTCATCATACGGTAATCCGACCCGCCCTGGACCAGGTTCATCTCGGTCATATGATTGATAGTCCCATAGAACATCCTGGAAAAGGCGCTTCTGATCACGGGCTCGCCTTTACGGCTCACACGCCTGGCTCCGCAGCAGTCATAGCCTTCTTCTATGCCTTTGATCATCTCGGGTACTATGGCCGGGGGATGCTGCAGATCCGCATCCATAAGCACCACCATATCACCGCTGCTGTTCTTAAGCCCGGCGTAAATGGCAGATTCTTTTCCGAAGTTACGGGCAAAGGAGATATACTGGACCTTATCGCCTTCAGACTCTTTTAATTGTTCAAGTTCCCTTAAGGTTCCGTCGGTGCTGCCGTCATTTACGTAAAGAAGCGACCAGCTGTAGTCCGAAATACCGGCGAATACTTTTTTCACCTCTTCGTATAAAGGCCTTATGCATGGCTCCTCGTTATAACAGGGAACTACTATCTCTATATGCTTCAAATCACATGTCCACCTTTTGAATCGTATTCTATCATGCCTTATTTATGCGGTCAAACTAAGCCTCAGCGCTGCACAGTGACTGTTACGAGCCCGTCCCTTACCAGTCCGTAATAGTCGGCTGCCTCTATCGCCGTGGCTCTTTCAGTCTCAAAATCATATCCGCTTTGGATACGGTCCGCAACCCCTATCAGGTTCATGGGATCTGCCAGTACATTCTTTAAACTTTCCGATACACGCACATCCCTGAAATACTTTATGGGCGCCAGAGTGCCGTCATCGCTGTCGGATATACCGTTGCCGTCGTAATTAAAAGCTTCCTCCACACTGACGCTTCCGTTTTCGTACTTAAGAAAGAGCGTAATAAAATACCCCTGGCCGCCAAACTCTTTCTTATAGACAGACAAATAAGGTTTATAAGCCGCAGTGCCCGAATCGGGGATGAACTTCATC
>CADAHD010000492.1 GCA_902787595.1 uncultured Lachnospiraceae bacterium | reverse complement strand
AAGATCCCCCATTGGTGCCGTTCCCAAGCACAGAAGGACCGTTGAGGCTATGGGTCTTACAAAGATGCATAAGACCGTGACCCTTCCGGACAACGCGGCCACCAGAGGACAGATTCAGCAGGTAGGTTACATGCTGAAGGTAGAAGAGTAAGCCGGATAGGAGGATAAGCAGATGGATTTATCTAATTTAAGACCCGCGGACGGGTCCAAACACAGTGACAATTTCAGACGTGGCCGCGGTCATGCATCCGGAAACGGCAAGACCGCCGGTAAGGGACATAAGGGACAGAAGGCAAGAAGCGGAGCGCCCAGAATAGGTTTCGAAGGTGGTCAGATGCCTCTGTACCGTCGTATTCCTAAGAGAGGCTTCAAGAATCGTAACACTCTTGAGATCATCAGTGTTAACGTAAGCCGTCTTGAGGTATTCGAGAACGGTGATACCGTTACTGTTGAGAGCCTTCTTGAGAAAGGCATCATCAGCAATCCTAAGGATGGCGTTAAGCTTCTGGGCAACGGTGAGATCAGCAAAAAGCTCACAGTTAAGCTCAGTGCATTCAGCGCTACGGCAAAGGAAAAGATTGAAGCAGCAGGCGGCAGCGTAGAAGTCGAATAAGACTTGCTGCCCAGGTCTTTAGGAGGACACAATATGTTTCGGACTTTGGTTAATGCATTCAAGATCAAGGATATCCGTAAACGGCTGTTTTACACAATACTGGCTCTGCTCATCGTAAGATTGGGCAGCCAGTTGCCTGTGCCGGGCACGGATACTGACTTTTTCAAGCAGTGGTTTGCGTCGCAGAGCGGAGATGCTTTTAATTTCTTTGATGCATTCACGGGTGGTTCCTTTACCAGTATGTCCGTGTTTGCATTGGGTATCACGCCTTACATTATGGCATCCATTATTGTTCAGATGCTTACGTTGTCCATTCCCAAGCTGGAAGAGATGAGCAGGGAAGAAGACGGACATACCAAGATACAGGAAGCAACACGTTATGCTACCGTAGGTCTGGCCCTTTTCGAAGCGGTTGGTATGGCAGTAGGTTTCGGACAAAAAGGTCTGCTGATGAAAAATGCGGCAGGAACCATTCCGGTAATCAATTATGGAGCATGTATCGTTGCACTGGTTGCAGGTTCCGCATTTGTTATGTGGCTTGGTGAGCAGATCACCGAGAAAGGTATCGGAAACGGATCATCGATCATTCTGGTATTTAATATAGCATCACGTATACCCGCTGATATCAACAACCTGTTTACCCAGTTTGTTACATCGGCCGGTAATGTCGGAAGGGCTATACTTGCAGCAATCATTATAATTGCGGTTATCCTTATCGTTATCGTGCTTACCGTTCTGTTAAATGATGGTGTTCGTAAGATCCCCGTTCATTATAACGGACGCAGCAATAACAGCCGTATAGCTGCAATGGGTAATACAAATCATATCCCCTTAAGGGTAAATACATCAGGCGTTATGCCCGTGATCTTTGCTTCATCCATCATGCAGTTCCCTGTTATTATCTGGAGCATGTTCAATCTGAATCCGGGTACGGGAATATGGAGCCATATACTTAAAGCTCTTCAGTTTTAAAGAAGAGAGGCGGATTTATACCGGGTGTTCGTCCCGGTAAGCCTACTACAGAATATCTTAATAATATTCTGAAGTATATCATCTTTATCGGAGCCGTTGGTCTGTTCATAGTGGTTACCATTCCCATTGTGTTCAACGGTATTTTCGGAGCACAGGTTACATTTGCGGGAACTTCTCTTATAATCATCGTTAGCGTTGTACTTGAGTCTATGCGTCAGGTAGAGACAATGATGGTAGAACGTAATTACAAGGGATTCCTTAATTCATGATAGTAATTAGTCTTTTAACCGCGGGGCGTATTCAGCCTCGCGGGTTTTATAGTTAAAAAGAGAGGGTAGCTTTATGAAGATCGTTATGCTCGGCGCCCCCGGCGCAGGTAAAGGAACACAGGCAAAGATGATAGCGGCAGGTTACGGACTGCCTCATGTTTCCACAGGAGACATTTTCCGCGCTAATGTTAAAGGCGGCACTCCTCTTGGTATGGAAGCAAAAGCATATATGGACAAGGGTGAATTGGTGCCCGATGAGCTGACTGTCCGCATACTTCTGGACAGGGTAGCGCAGGATGATTGTAAGAACGGTTATGTGCTGGATGGTTTTCCTCGCACGATACCCCAGGCAGAGGTTTTAGACGCAGAGCTTTCAAAGATGGGCGAGAAGATAGATTTCGCAATTGATGTGGAAGTTCCCGATGAGAATATAATCAAGCGTATGAGCGGAAGACGCGCCTGCGTTAACTGCGGCGCTACTTATCATATCGTGCATATTCCCCCCAAGAAAGAGGGAATTTGTGACGCCTGCGGCAGCGAGCTGATATTGCGCGATGATGACAAGGAAGAGACAGTAAAGAACCGTCTTGAGATCTATCATAAGCAGACTCAGCCTCTTATTGATTTTTATAATAATAAGGGCGTGCTTAAAGAGGTTGACGGCACCAAAGATTCTGCAGCGGTTTACGAAGATATAAAGAAAATATTAGGATGACGAGGCTAAAATAAGATGGCAATTTCAATTAAGTCACCAAGAGAGATAGAACTGATGCGCATATCAAATCATATGTTATGCGATATGCACAGGGAACTTGAAAAGATCATCCGTCCCGGACTTCCAACCATAGAGCTGGACGAGCTGGCTGCCAGTTATTTAAAGGAACATGGGGTTGTATCAAACTTTTACAACTATGACGGATTTCCTGCACAGATATGTGTGTCGGTAAACGATGAAGTGGTACACGGTATACCAAGCAGGGAAAAGGTTCTGCACGAAGGGGATATTGTTTCTATAGATGCAGGACTGATATACAAAGGTTATCATTCGGATGCTGCCCGCACTTACGGAGTAGGTAAGATATCCGCAGAGAAGCAGAAGCTCATTGATGAGACCAGAAACAGCTTTTTTGAAGGTATCAAGATGGCGCGCGCCGGTAACAGGCTTTATGATATATCCAATGCCATTGATGCTTATATATCAAAGTTTGGTTATGGTATAGTACGTGATCTGGTCGGACACGGTGTAGGCACAGAGCTGCATGAGGAGCCTCAGATCCCTAACTTTAAGCAGGACAGAAGAGGTCCCAGGCTCCAGCCGGGCATGACACTGGCTATCGAGCCCATGATAAATCTGGGCAGAGGCGATGTGGTTTGGGAAGAAGATGAATGGACTGTCGTCAGCGAGGACGGTTCACCTTCAGCGCACTACGAGAATACCATACTG
>CADAHD010000491.1 GCA_902787595.1 uncultured Lachnospiraceae bacterium | reverse complement strand
TGGGCTGGAAATAAACCATGAATCCGTCGTTCTTGATAGCGTTATCGATAAGACGCAGCACTTCCTTTTCACGGCGGATGGGCTTGATGAGCTCATCGCTCTCCTGGATGCTCAGATCGGAATCGCTGAAACGGTCCGCAGTATTCTGTATGAGGGTGGTCATTTCATAACCCTCTACATTTTCTCCGTGAACATTTATAAAACTGATGACCGGCTCCAGATCGAGCACCACTTCATCATCACCGATCTCTAAGATAAAGCTCGCTTCAAAGCAATCCTTGATCTGTTTCCTGAGCTGGTGTGTATTGGCCACATTCTTTATTACGGCAAAGCAGTTAAGATCCACATAATATGCATTCTTTCCGAACTCGCGGCAGATACGTTCAGCGATACGTTCGGCCAGATCATCCACACCCATGCGTCCTAAGGAATGCTTGATATTCTCAAAA
This sequence comes from uncultured Lachnospiraceae bacterium, assembly GCA_902787595.1. The sequence continues at coordinate 2,460 of CADAHD010000491.1, read as the reverse complement.
TCATCTATCTTGATTATGGCCATCAGATAGTTTTCCTTACGGTAACGGTACTGGTCGATAGTCTTTATGAAAGCCCTGCGGTTGTAGCAGAGGGTATCGCCGTGAAGATAATATGCCTGGTTTTCAAAGGCGGTATGTATGAAAAACAGTACCATGGAACATACGAAATTCGAAATGACATGCTGACGGTGGTGGAACTGGAACAATACCGCCAGGAATACTCCGATCGCAAAGAAGAGTATGGACAGCACCTGATAGTGGTTGAACATCTTGCGCTTTGCGATAAAGATAGTGATGGCTATCGCCACGCAGGTAAATGCCGTCACATACAGGGTGTTCATCATACCGCCGTGACAGTAATTTCCGTTTTCATCATAATAAAAGATCTGTTTAGTGATGGGTGTGAGCAGGATCATGGCGGTATCATAAATGACTACTGCCGCTCCTATCAGCGACATGACCTTTTTTATCGATCCTATCTTTGTCTTGCTGTCTACATATAATAAGAACAAAACCGCCATGAAATTATACAATATCATATAAGAGATATTGCTGGCATAATTTAACCACATGGGGTAACGTTCGGGAAATGAGATAGTGTAAAATGTCGTGATATTGACTAACGATGCCAGAAGATTATCGATAAGCATCACAAAAAAGATCTTGTTCGAGCGCAGGGAATAATTGCGCTTCATGAAAAACACGATCAGCAAGATGCAGGTCGCGCCTGCCGATGCTATACAATAATGCGGATTATATAATAAGCCATCTGTCATATTACACTTTATTTTACCATACCGAAAAAACAGCGTCAATCGCGGCCCTTATACAAGATATAGTCCGAAAAGTCTACATCTGGTGCTTGATTTTTGATCCGTAACATTAGAAAATATAAGCAGTATGTTTTATGTAATCCACATTAAAAAGGGGAGAAAATGGAAAAGATCATAGCTATTACCAATCAGAAAGGCGGTGTGGGAAAGACCACTACAGCCGTTAATCTGACTGCCTGTCTGGCAGAGCTGGGCAAACGTGTACTGCTGATAGATACGGATCCCCAGGGTAACGCCACCAGCGGTTTCTCTGTTAATAAGATAGAACAGGAAAACACCATCTACGAACTGCTGCTTCAGGAAGTGTCGATAGGTGAATGTATCATCAGGGATGTTATGCCCAACATCTCCGTCATCCCCGCTAAGAATTCATATTAAGTAAGGAAGTGGAGTTTGTTAAAGATGAATTTGACTATGTCATCATCGACTGCCCTCCCTCCCTTAATACGCTTACCCTTAACGCACTGACCACAGCCAATTCCGTGATAGTACCCATACAGTGCGAATATCTGGCTCTGGAAGGTCTTTCGGATCTGATCCAGACCGTTAATCTGGTAAAGGAGCGCTTAAATCCCGCCCTGGATCTGGAAGGCATAGTCTTTACCATGTACGACAGCCGTACCCTTTTGTCGGGAGAAGTGGTAGAGAACGTGACCTCTCATTTCCCGGATAAAGTTTATCAGACCAGGATACCCCGAAACGTACGTCTGTCCGAAGCTCCCAGCTTTGGCCAGCCCATCACCGTCTACGACACCAGATCCACCGGTGCGGACGCTTATCGAAGACTGGCTTTGGAAGTAGCCGGCAGAAAATAATGGCAAAAGGCAGAAAAAACAGATTTCCAATATTCATTATAACCTTCCTGCTTGTGATCATAGCGGGAGGGATTTTTTTCGTTTTACTGATGTTAAGGCCTGAACGCAAATTAGCCGGGACCTGGACAAGACAGCAGGCAATAGAGGGCAGCTCTTTATCTGCCGGCCGCGAGTGGCTCGACAGTGCAAGACTGGGAAACGAGGTAGAGCTTGACGGACTGGATACGGCCACACTTAAGCTTACTATGGAACTTTATAAAAACGACAGCTATAAAATGTATATGGACAGCGCCGCTTACGAAAAGGAAAAGACCAGGGTATACAATGCCTTAGCCGGCGGACTTAAAAAGCTCCTGATCCTGCGCGCAGCCGAACTGGGTGCCGATGTAAGCGAGGAGCAGGCCGAAGCCGCCATATTAAAAGCCTGCGGCATTTCTTCATATGAATATGTCATGAAATACGCTCCGGCACTTCTTCCGGATGCGTCTTCAATGAGCGCAATATACGACAGGCAGGGAAACTACAGCGCAAGAAAAGGCATCATGAAACGCGACAGCCTGGAAGATATGAGCTTTCTGGTAAATGATGAATTTCTGATCCTGGCTGATGATAATACAAGCGAAACCTGGAGACGCTTAACGCAAACAAATGATACCGGCGAAGCAAAAGATATCTTCGGCTGTCTTAAACCGATGCGCGTCTATGCAGCCGGCAATAACCACAATATCCTTGAGAATTTAACGGCGGTGGTTGACGGCGGTGCGCGGCATAATATAAAGACCCTTCATTACGACTACCGCAATAACCGCTTC
>CADAHD010000490.1 GCA_902787595.1 uncultured Lachnospiraceae bacterium | reverse complement strand
CTTGTCATAATACAATATACACCCTATTCAGTAGGGTGTAATATAATTGCGAGGTGGTTATGAAAGATTACGAGATTGTTAGAGGGTTTATAGAGTCGCCAAGGTTTCATAAGCGATGGTTTGAACTTGGATTTTCGGAAGAAGATTTGCTGGAACTTCAACTGGTGTTGTTGGATAATCCTAAAATAGGACCTGTAATGCAGGAAACGGGTGGCCTTAGGAAAATGCGATATGCCTTTGAAGGCCGTGGAAAAAGTGGAAGTGTGCGGGTATTATATGTTGATTTTGAAGCGCATGAGAGAATACTTTTTTTGAACATTTTTGCTAAAGAGGAAAAAGAGAATCTGACTAGGGCGGAACGTAATCAGATTAAGAAGGCTATGAAGCAGTTGGAAAAAGATCTATTTGGAGGAGAATGATGGGCGAGTTTTTTGATGAAATAATGGCTTCCATAAATGAGACAAGAGAAGCAGCAAAAAAGAATGAATTGAAAGCTAAGGTTTTTATCAAGCCGGTTAAGAAGTATGATTCAGAAGGTGTAAAGAGTCTTAGATTATCTCTTAATATGACACAGGTTATGTTTGCCGGCATGTTAGGTGTTTCTCAGAAAACTGTAGAAGCCTGGGAATCGGGACGTAATGTTCCTATGGGACCGGCATCGAGGGTGTTGGATCTTTTATCAGAAGATAAAACAGTGGCAGAACGATTTGTTATCAATATGCCGTTGCAGGATAAGATTGTTAAAGGGTAAATTATTACCTGGGCTTATATTACGAAACAATAAATCACCGGTACCGAACTGTGTAGAGTATTTTGGTGAAGAATACGATTGGAATGATGTTGGCGAATAACGAAAGCCGAGGATCGTGATGATCCCCGGCTCTCTTTATATAATGCGTGCAACTATCAGTGAAGCACGCCAGGGGAGGCGCAGAGCGCCTCACAATAGATTCTATCACAGAAGTCCGGCAGGTGGAAGTCTGACTACGGACTTGACAGCTACAAACTGATGCTAAAAACACGAACATCCGTACGGCCGAAATGGAAGTTTATCGGACTCATTACCGGTTTTGAACCTTTATAATGAACTCATAAGATGAAAACGGGGCATGGCCCCAATATGAGTGAAAGGAGCGGAGCCTATGTATATAACAAGCAGAAATTCAAAAGACAACATGGTACACAATAGCGGATGCAGATACGCCGGTAGGATCCTGCCCCGGAACAAAGTATATTATGATACGGCAGAAACTGCATACACAAAGGGAAAATGTGCTTGCAGATACTGCGCTGCTGTTATGCAGTATGTATATGAGGAAATGGAACAGCTTAAGTGGGAGTATGTATTGTAATACTCACACATGCCGTCATAAAGGGTGTAATAAGCAGAAAATGAGTGGAAGCGGTTATTGCAGCTCCCATACATGCTCGGAGAGTGGCTGCTATAAAGAAGTGAACAGTGCCAACGAAAGATGTGCCACTCACAAGAAGCAGTATAATGAATCTACGGGTATCGGAACTACTACCTGCAACTATTCGGGATGTAAGAATAGTAAGACCAGCGGCGGATCATACTGCTATACCCATACCTGTCACCATGGGAGTTGCAAGAGTAAGATCCTAAGCGGCAGCAAGTATTGTTCATCACATACCTGCGCCCAGAGTGGCTGTTACAAAGAGGTGAACAGTGCTAATTCCAAGTGCTCTATACATAAGGACGGATCCTTATAATGTATACAGCTATGGCAGCGCACAGGACTTCGCTGATGATAAATATGAGGAGTTCTTCGATTATGAAGATGACTATGATGATGAAGATGAGGCATATGATGCAGCGGAAGAATACTGGGATGCGCATCATATGTAGTAATCTGGTTACGCTTCGAAACCGGCTGGTTACGGAACGTAACTAAATCTATTGAAAAAAATTTTCGGCTTTAATATACTAAAAACAGTTCAGAGTCGACGCTGAAAAATACGGAAAAAGGAGCGAATACTTGGATAATACGGACGAAAAACTGCTGGATATCATGAAGGGCGATGCCAGGATAAGCTTTCAGGAACTGGGAGAAAAACTGGGTATGAGCCGTGTGGCAGCGATGAAACGCGTCCGTAAGCTGGAGAAAGAAGGTGTGATCAAACAGTATAACACCTGCATCTACAGGGAAGATGAGGTCACGATGCTGATGGATATCGTGATAAGGCAGGATAAGTTTGATAAGGTTGTAAAGTATATCGCCACAAGATGCGCCTATATACGCCAGATCTTCCGCACGACAGGCGACAGCCGTATCCATGTAGTAGCAGTAGCTCCTTCCGTAGAAGAGCTTAATTATCTTACCAAGATGATCCGGGAAAAGTGTGGGGAAGCCATATTGCGTATCACCACACACGGGATCAGGGAGGTGATCAAAGACGTGTATGGAGGAGTCGATTATGAACGAGAAGATCTTAAAGATTCTGATTGAGATGGACTGCTATATGTCCAATGGGAGCATGATAGAGTTCCTGTATGAGCATAAGAAGTTTATCAGATTCAATGTTTACCTGAGTAAAAAAGAATTAGATGAGAACCTTTCGGTGCTGGACTTAAGCCAGAGGTCCATCAACTGCTTAAGGCGTGCGGGATTCACCACACTGGGGGATCTGCTAAAGGCAATATCGGTGACCGGGGATGAGAGGAGCAAGGAAAAGCTCCTGCGTCTTCGGAACCTGGGCCGAAAATCGGCGGAAGAGATACTGCTTACGATCATGTGTTATCAGTTTCAG
>CADAHD010000489.1 GCA_902787595.1 uncultured Lachnospiraceae bacterium | reverse complement strand
TTATTGTAAGATACTCCGCTTTTACTGCTTCCGCTATCCATATCCTGTGTACCGCCACCACCATTCTTAAGCATATGAACCCATTCGGCGGGACCGGTAACTATATCATCTTCTTCTATTGCGACATCCTTTTCATCTTCATCCTGCTCTCCGACAACTTCAGCCTCTTCCTCATCCCCTGCATAAACGCTTATCCCGCTTCCGCAGAATTCGCCGAATAACATTATCAGGCTTAGAAAAATGGATGCTATTCTTCTTTTAACGATCTGTTTCTTTCTCATGATCTTCTCCTTAATGATCCTTGCTATGATCCGGACAGCCTTGGGACATCAATACTATCGGGACGCTTTTTCCTGTTCTTTTTTAAGATTCTTATTTGCAGTTGACAGCATCAGCTTGATCCTGTTGAGCTGGTTTACTTCGCTGGCGCCGGGATCGTAATCGATAGCCACGATATTTGACTGGGGGTAATGCTTGCGAAGCATCTTGATAACGCCCTTGCCCACCACATGGTTAGGCAGGCAGCCGAAAGGCTGTGTACAAACTATATTGGGCGTGCCGGAGTGAATAAGCTCCAGCATCTCACCGGTAAGGAACCAGCCTTCACCTGTCTGATTACCGATGGACACAATATCCTTTGCATACTCAACGAGCTTAAAGATGCTGACGGGCGCATCGAAATGCTTGCTCTTCTTAAAGGCTTCAGTAGGCGCTTTGCGAACAAAATCCATGCCTTTGATGCCCCAGAGTGAATTGCGCGCAGTCTTTTTGCTCATCCCCAGATGTTCCGCCTTGTAGATCTGGTTGTAGAAGCAGTAATACATAAAATCGATCAGATCCGGCACAACCGCCTCTGCGCCTTCATGCTCCAGCAGATCCACCAGATGGTTATTTGCAGTAGGCGCAAACTTGACAAGTATCTCACCCACTATGCCTACTCTGGGCTTTCTGGTCTCATTGATGGGTATTGCATCAAACTCTTCTATCATCTTGCGGCACATCTTCTTATACATTCCAAAAGAAGGATGAGCCGAAGTTATAAATGCATTGCAGCGCTTAAGCCATTTCTGGTGCACCGCTTCCACGCTGCCCGGCGTAAGCTCATAGGGACGCATACGGTAAATGCAGCGCATGAATATATCACCGAAAAGCGCCGCGTACAAAACCCTTACGCCCAGTTTAAGGCTTAATTTAAATCCGGGATTAGCTTCCAGCCCGCTCAGGTTAAGCGATATTACCGGAATGTGTCCATAGCCTGCCTTTTCCAGCGCACGGCGTATAAAGCCTACATAATTGGTAGCCCTGCAGCCTCCGCCGGTCTGGGTCATCATCAACGCCAGATGATCAGTATCATATTCACCTGAAAGCACAGCCTCCATCAGCTGGCCTACCACACACAGCGAGGGATAGCAGGCGTCATTGTTAACATACTTAAGACCCACGTCCACCGAATGCTTGTTATCATTGGTCAGGATCTTTAAATTATATCCGCAGGCTCCAAATGCAGCGGAGAACATATCAAAATGAAGCGGAGACATCTGGGGCGCCAGTATGGTATAGCCCGCCTTCTGCATGTCTTCGGTGTAGAGCACCCTGTCAAAATTGGTAGGCGCTATTTTTCTTTCCTTCTGTCTCTTTTCTTTAACTTCAAGCGCTGCGATAAGCGAACGGATACGGATGCGGGCCGCGCCAAGGTTATTGACCTCGTCTATCTTAAGACAGGTATATATCTTATCCGAACCTGATAGTATATCGTTCACCTGATCGGTGGTAACGGATCCAGACCGCAGCCGAAGGAATTAAGCTGTACCAGATCCAGATCGTCGCGCAGACGCACAAAGCTGGCTGCCGCGTATAGTCTCGAATGATACATCCACTGATCGGATACGATGAGGGGTCTTTCGGGATTGCCCAGATGCGCTACCGAATCCTCGGTAAGAACGGCTATATCATAAGAATTGATAAGCTCCGGAATACCATGGTTTATCTCGGGATCGATATGATAAGGCCTGCCGGCAAGAACTATGCCCCTTTTCTTATTTTCGGCCATGTATTTGAGCACATCTTCACCCGCTTTATGCATATCCTCATGCGCTTTTGCAAGCTCTTCCCACGCCTTTTCAATAGCCGCAGCCACTTCTTTTCTGTCCAGTTCGGAAAATTCCTCAACCAGAGCAGGCGTTATGGTATCCATGGATGCAAAGCTCATAAACGGGTGACGGAATATCACTTCGCCCCTGCTTATCTCTTCCACATTATTTTTGATATTCTCGGGATAAGAAGTAACAATGGGACAGTTATAATGATTTCCTGCGCCCTCAGTTTCCTTTCTCTCATAGAAAAGACAGGGATAGAATATAAAATCGGGCTTCTGCTCTATCAGCCACTGTATATGACCGTGAGCCAGCTTGGCCGGATAGCATTCCGATTCACTGGGAATGGATTCAATGCCCAGCTCATATATCTGTCTTGTAGATACCGGCGATAATATAACCCTGTATTTGAGCTCCTTAAAGAAGGATGCCCAGAAGGGATAGTTTTCATAGATATTAAGCACGCGCGGGATACCTACGGTGCCTCTGTAAGCCTGATCGGCGCTGAGCGGTTCATAATCAAAGAAACGCTTAAGCTTGTATTCAAAAAGATTGGGAATATTATTGGCATTCTTCGGCTTGCCTATGCCCCTCTCACAACGGTTGCCCGATACATACTTTCTTCCGCCGGAGAAATTATTGATGGTCAGACGGCAGTTATTCGTGCAGCCCCTGCATTTTGCCATGCTTGTCGAAAACTTAAGCTCTTCTATTTCGTCAAAGGAAAGCATGGTGCTCTGATAGCCTTCCTCATAACGCTCTCTTGCTATGAGCGCTGCGCCGAAAGCGCCCATGATGCCGGCGATATCGGGTCTGATCGCTTCACAGTTTGCTATCTTTTCAAAGCTCCTTAATACGGCATCATTATAAAAGGTACCGCCCTGTACCACTATATTCTTTCCCAGTTCCGAAGCATCGGAAACCTTGATCACCTTAAAGAGCGCATTCTTTATGACAGAATAAGCCAGACCGGCAGAGATATCAGCAACAGATGCTCCTTCCTTCTGAGCCTGCTTAACCTTTGAGTTCATGAAAACGGTGCACCTGGTTCCCAGATCGATGGGATGAGGCGCAAACAGCGCTTCCTT
>CADAHD010000488.1 GCA_902787595.1 uncultured Lachnospiraceae bacterium | reverse complement strand
GTCGCCGTAATATATGGTAGGTGCGCCTATCCAGGTAAACTGCATCAGCACGGCTTCGCGCATCACTGCTTTATTTATACCTTCGGATGCAGCTTCGGGTCCCGCGGTGGCAGTACGTCCCACCTTGTGGTTGGTGCGGGTCAGGAAGCGCGAATGATCGTGGTTTGAAAGCTCGTTCATGGAAATGAACAGAGACTGCATCGACATATCCGCGATATGATACATCATCGCCGCCCAGAAATTATCCGAATTGTTCAGCTGGTCGGGGCGGAATTCATCACTGTGCTTCTGCATTCCGGTAAGGAACCAGGTAAGGGGCTCCATAAAGGCGTCATAGTTCATGACGGTATCCCATTCATTGCCTTTAAGCCATGCGGCCGGCGAGCCGTAGTGCTCCGCCAGTATGATGGCGTCGGGATTTGCTTCCTTGACCGCCTTTCTGAAATCCTGCCAGAAGACATGATTGTATTCTGTTGAATGTCCCAGATCTGCAGCCACGTCAAGTCGCCAGCCGTCAGCGTTGTAGGGAGGGCTTACCCATTTCTTTGCTATATGCAGTATATAGTCGTGAAGGCTTTTAGACCCTTCTAATTGAGCTTGGGCAGCGTATCATGTCCCCACCAGCCGTCATAGCTGCGGTTGTACGGCCATTTATTATCATCGTTTTCGTAAAAACGGAAGAAATCGTGGTAAGGGCTGTCCTTTGTGATATAGGCACCCTTTTCGTATCCTTCTGCGTTTTCGTATATGCGTTCACGGTCCAGCCATTTGTTGAAGGAACCGCAGTGATTGAAAACGCCGTCAAGTATCACGCGGATACCGCGTCTGTGTGCCTCCTCGACTACCTTGGCAAAAAGTTCGTTGCTGGCATCAAGATTGGCTTTGTTCGTCACGCGGTTTATATACCTGCCTGCGTGCTGGTTATCATTATCGCCTTCGGGCAAAAGATCCCCGCGCTCGTCCACTATACGTCCGAAGTGGGGATCGATATTATCATAATCCTGTATGTCGTATTTATGATTGGAGGGTGAAACAAAGATGGGATTGAAGTATATTACCTCTATACCCAGCTGTTCCAGATAATCCATTTTATTAAGAACGCCCTGCAGATCGCCGCCGTAGAATTCACGTACGCCCATGGCGGCAGGGAGTTTGTTCCAGTCATCGACCTTAACGCTGTGTTCACCTATATAGCTGAATTCGTCGGTAAGTACGTCATTGGTGGGATCGCCGTTGCAGAAACGGTCCACGAATATCTGATACATAACGGCACCCTTGGCCCAGGCAGGGGTCTTAAAGCCGGGTATCAGTTTGAATTTAAAATGCTCATCTAAGCTGCGGACCACGCCTCTGGTATCAAAGAGCACACAGATATTACCTACGTGTACTTCAAAATGGTAGGTAAAGGGCTCATTTCCCAGTTTGACTGTTGCGGTATAGTACTGACATCCTCTCCCGGCGCGGGATATGCCGGTGAGATATAATTATCGCTTACATCCGAATAAAGGGCATGCTTACGAAGGATCGGCCGCATTCCTGCGATGTAATATTGGTTGAGTCTGATAAAATCTTTATCCGCCATAAACTGTATTATACCACTTACGGCGCGGCATTTGCAAGGTTGAGTTTACATAAATCAGTTTGTAACTTATGGGTGAATATGTTAAAATATCACTGTCATGATAAGCGTAATCGTCCCTGTATACAATGCCGCAGGATACCTTCGCGGCTGTATAGAAAATGTCCTGGCCCAGGACTTTACGGACTGGGAACTTCTTTTAGTTGATGATGAATCTTCGGACGGATCCGCTGAGATCTGTGATGAATATTCCCGTAAAGACAAAAGGATAAAAACGATCCGTGCTCTCCACGGCGGTGCGGCAGCAGCCCGTAACCGCGGTATAGAGGAAGCAGGCGGTGGATATATCTGTTTCGTGGACAGTGATGACAGCATAGAGCCGGATTATCTTTCGTATATGTATAAGGCAGCGCTTGAGCATGATGCAGACATAGTAAGCTGCGGACACGACGAACCAAAGGAAGGTGAAGACAGCGCCGCCGGTGATAAAGGCGGGGACTTTTGTGATTGCTCGTTAACGGATCTCTTATACCAGAGAGGGCTTATGAGCGTACCCTGGGGATATCTGTTTAGACGCAGCCTCTTTGATGAGGTGCGTTTTCCGGAAGGGACGGAAGCCGAGGACATGGGTACCATCTACCGTCTTTTTATGGCAGCGGATAAAGCAGTCAAGGGTACAAAGGTCTGCTATCATTATATACAGCGTGGCAGCAGCACTATCTATACCACGGCAGCCTCCCGCAGAAAGGCGTACTACAGGCACAGCCGCCATATGCTGCATGAGGTAAAGACAGATAAGCCTGAAGCTTTTACTGCGGCGATAAGCAGACATTTTTCCTGCTGTGCCCAGAACCTGTCCGAAACGGCATTAAGTGAAAGAGGGGCCTTCGTAAACAGGTTATATTCGGATATGAAGAGCAAAAGGGGAGGTCGGTCCTGGTATGCCATTTACAATCATACGAAATGATATCACGGAGGTTGCCGCTGACGCAATCGTAAACACCGCCAATCCAAAACCGGTTATAGGAGGTGGCACGGATTATGCCATCCACAAGGCCGCCGGTCCGGAACTGCTGGAGGCAAGGAAGAAAATCGGCGAGATCCATACTGGTCAGTCTGTCGCGACTCCAGCTTTTCAGCTTTCCGCAAAATATGTACTGCATACTGTCAGCCCCGCCTGGATCGATGGAAAGCATCGGGAAGAGGAACTGCTCCGCAAGGCCTATGACGCTGCGCTGCAGTTAGCGGAAAAGCTGGAATGTACGTCGATTGCTTTCCCTTTGATGGCAGCCGGGACTTACGGCTTCCCGCACGATCTGGCGCTGTCTGCAGCCATCCGGGCATTTACCGATTTTCTGCTGGACCACGAGATGCAAATCTATCTGGTGCTGTTCAACGCCAGGGCTTTCGGAATCGCCGGCTCAATATTTGACGATCTGAAGAGCTACATCGACGACAATTATGTTGCCGAAAGAAGCGAAGAAGAGTACCTGTCCGATGCGTACCCCCAAGCCAATCTTTCCCGCAGGGAACGGGCAGGGATGATACAGCGCCGCCGCAGGAAGGCTCCGAGCCGTCCGATGATTACACGCAGCTCTGCACCGCCAATTTCTATCTCATGGTCGAAAGAGCCGCGCTCGACAAAGACACGCTTCGCTCCGGTTCGGAGATCAAACAGCTTGTCACGGTTCTTGACCGCACGGACGAACTTCTCGCGGCGG
>CADAHD010000487.1 GCA_902787595.1 uncultured Lachnospiraceae bacterium | reverse complement strand
CTGCAGGCTCTTTGGTCCCGCAGCACGATGATCCGAAGCGTATCCGTTTTACCGTGCCATATACCGCGATGGCTATGACCACTATAAGTATTATCACTATCACTACATTCTGAGCATTCATCCTTACTGCCTCTTTTTTAATCCAAACGATAAGGCCGCCATCCTGAAGATGACGGCACAGACCGTTTTTTGATCTACTTATAAAAGGAAAGGGGGATATTATTTCTTTACATTGAATGCAGCCATGCCCGGATAAACTGCAGCATCTCCAAGCTGTTCCTCAATGCGAAGAAGCTGATTATATTTGGCTACACGCTCTGAACGTGAAGGCGCTCCGGTCTTGATCTGACGTGTATTAAGCGCCACAGCCAGATCCGCAATGGTGGTATCTGCGGTCTCTCCGGAACGGTGGGATGATATTGCGGTGTAACCATTTTTATTTGCAAGCTTTATAGCATCCAATGTTTCTGATACGGAACCTATCTGGTTCAATTTGATCAACAAACAGATCATCACCAACAAGCTGCACCTTATTGCCTATCTTCTCTGTCATCTTTTTCCAGCCTTCCCAGTCTTCTTCGTCAAGGCCGTCTTCAATAGAGATGATAGGATACTTATCTACCAGGCTCTCCCAGTGGGCGATGAGTTCGTCGGTTGTGAAATCCTTTCCTGACTTGGGCTGATGATAGAAGCCTTTGCCCTTCTCGCTCTTCCACTCTGATGCAGCTGCATCCATTGCTATCATGAAATCCTTACCCGGTTCAAAACCGGCTGCCTTTATGGCTTCAAGGATCTTCTCTATAGCTTCTTCATCGCTCTTTAAGCTGTTGGGTGCAAAACCTCCTTCATCACCAACTGCTGTTACATCATTCATCTTTTTGATGAGTGCCTTAAGATTATGGAATACCTCTGCGCACCATCTTAAAGCCTCCTTAAACGAAGGAGCACCGACAGGCATTATCATAAACTCCTGTGTATCTACGGCGCTGTCTGCATGCGCACCACCGTTCAATATATTCATCATCGGAACGGGAAGATCAGTTGCCTGAGCTCCGCCAAGGAATCTGTACAGAGGAATATCTAAGGATGCCGCAGCCGCTCTTGCTACAGCTATCGAAACAGCCAGTATCGCATTCGCTCCAAGTTTGGATTTGTCTTTTGTACCGTCAAGCTTTATCATTGCTACATCCACGGCATAGGTATCAAAAGCATCCATTCCTATTATTGCCTGTGCAATAGGTCCGTTGATATTATCTACCGCTTTGCTCACACCTTTTCCAAGATATCTGGATTTATCTCCGTCACGAAGCTCAAGCGCCTCAAATTCCCCGGTAGATGCCCCTGAAGGTGCAGTCCCCCTTGCAACTGTTCCGTCTGCAAGAGTAACCTCCGCTTCTACGGTCGGATTTCCTCTGGAATCCAGTATCTCACGTCCAACAACATTTTCGATCTCAAGATAATTCATTACCGATCCCTTCCTCTCTCTGCTTTTTTCATGAGGCGGCTCCCGGAAGGACATAGGCATTTCCGGGAGCCTAACATGATCTATCCAGTTAGCTTTTCTAACCGTTAGTAAGTATATTCTAACTCCGATTATTTGTCAATAACTTTTTTATTCATTTAAAACCCATAAATACGACGTTTCTATTTCTCCGGTAACAGATCTGTCATACTCTTAAGTCCCAGCGCTATAGTTGAGCTGTTATGAAGCAGTGCCGATGTAGCCGGCGGCAGGATCCCTGCCACTCCAAAAACTATAAGCGCAGTGTTGAAAGATACGATAGTCCGGTAATTGAAACGGATACGTTTCATACAGTTTCTTCGCATCCTTTGATGTCAGAAGCTTTATCCCCTCCAGTCCAAAGAGTGCGCCCAGAACAAATAAACCTACACCTTTAAATTTCATGATCCTTACCTCCTGTTTATTGATTTATCTTTGAACCTTGCAATGATATGCCTAGGTTATCAAAGCCTTCCATTCGTTAGCTAACACTAACCCATTGGCGTTAGCTAACGTAATAAAAAAGAGCCTTTCGGCTCTTTTATTGTATGATCGTATCGATCACAGATTTTATTTTTTCTGCTCCGGATATCTTATCCCTTATCATTATCTGCAATGTCCTGTATGGTATTTGTCCTTACCAGACACAGATTATCTCATCTCCGTGCTTTTGTCAACAGCATGAAAACATCATCCCAGTGCCACATCCAGCGCCATCATAAGACTGAATCCTATGGCAAATGCGACCACACCGATATTTGAATGCTTGCCTGCAGACATCTCCGGTATCAGCTCCTCTACCACAACATAGAGCATTGCACCTGCAGCGAACGAAAGAAGATAAGGCATTGCCGGAAC
>CADAHD010000486.1 GCA_902787595.1 uncultured Lachnospiraceae bacterium | reverse complement strand
CCTGTCAGCCACTTCGCGGTACAAAAGCTTTCGCATTGCCTCCCTCACTACAGGATCCAGACCGTCAAAACTTTCATCCAGTAAAAGCACCTCAGGTCTTGCAGCAAAAGCCAGTACCATTGACGCCTGACGCTTCATCCCCTTTGAAAAGCCCTGAAGCTTTTTCTTCGGATCCAGACGGAAGCTTTCACAGAGCGAATGAAAGTATGCCATATCATATCTGCTGTAATAAGATGCGTAGAACTTCGCCATATGCTCCATATCCGCGCCACCGGGAAAATATGCTTCATCCGCAAGGAAAAACAGCTTCTGCTTTGCGTCTGCATTCTCATATACCGGTTCACCGTCGATACGCACTTCACCTTCCTGCGGTTTATATACTCCGCTCACGCAGCGGAGCAAAGTGGATTTGCCCGCGCCATTTGAACCTATCAGTCCGCATATGCTGCCTTTTTCGATCTTTGTTCCCACGCCTTCAAGTACCATATGATCATTAAAAGATTTTGAAAGATTGCTGATCTCTATCATTCCTCATCACCTCCGTAAACCTTTTCCACACAGCCAAGGATCTCTTCTTTGCCTATCCCCGCCAGGCGGAAGTTTTTAAGATATTTCTCAAGCTCTTTCAGTTCCTCCCGGTGTTCTCCGGCAAGAACCTGTTTTGCCTCCTGGGATATGAAGCTTCCTTTACCCGGTACCGAGCGTGTGATCCCCCTGCGGTCCAGTTCCGCGAAAGCTTTCTGTATCGTATTGGGATTGATCGTAAGGCTGGCTGCCAGCGTGCGCACACTTGGAAGCTTATCGCCTTCACGCAGAATCCCGGTCAGGACATAGTTCTCTACCTGCCGTATAAGCTGCTCATATACCGGCACATGACTCAGATTATCGATCTGGAACATAGCGCCTCCTTTCCTATCGCGTATCGACTGTATTACTTCGCATAGTACGGTTTAGTTAAAAATATCACGGGACCTGTATGATGTCAAGCCCCGTTTTGTAATAATCCTCCTTATCCCATCCGATTTCCACAGTACCGTTTTTAACACACTACGGATAGGATAGGATAAGTCTTATTCAACTCAGTTTTTTATCCTCAGTCTTATTACTTTGTCCTTTTGACACGTACAGACATTTTGCCTGGAAATCTCTGGATTTCCCATTTTAAAACCTCCGGTGTGTCCATACGGGTACAGTGTAGTATGATTCGGACACGCAGTGAAAAAGTTATCCACAATAGTAAGTCTCCATACTTATATTATCAAAGCTGCGGTAATATTTGACTTTTTGAAGCAATAGTTATATGGTTAAAATATAAAGTGAAGACTTGCATAGAATATGTGTGGGCCACCGACTTATATTGGTACGGACACTATATGTATTTACTAATAAGGAATAATATGAAAAAAAAATATGTATTTAATAGTTACTTTAGCACTATTATTTTTGTGTGGATGTGGGGCAAATACTTCGTATACATCCACATATTTAAGTAACAATGAGCATACCAGTGTCTCAGAAGACGAGATCAATTATAAAAGTGATCTTGTTTATTATGGCGAGCCCGCAATATGGCGGGAAAAAGGAGACATTATGGTTATTGTTGATTTAACTAATTATAATGAGTTTGAACACATAGTCAAAGTTTGTGTTCGTAATTGCAGAAGTGATTATGAAGTAGATCTTCCAATATCAAATGAAATAAAATATACTGTTGAAAAAGATGGTTCATATTATGTATATGCTGTTTTGGATAATAGCATAATTGTAGACTTATCTGATAATACCGGCGTTGAACATTGTTATACTAATGGAGCCGGAGATACCGGAATTATTGGGTTATAAGAAGGTATTATTTTTAGGATAATCTGACGCTTACCGTCTGTCCTCTGAACTTTGTGTACGGGTTTCTTCTGCCATAATAAAAGGCCTCCTTATGATTTATTTCACCTTAGGAGACCTCGTTCGAATAGTGCTATTCCGTTTTTACAGTTTTTTCACAGACACCATTAAAAAGACCCTGGGCCCTCCGCTATCCAGCAGTGGGTCGGGTCTGATCATTTTTATCATACCACTTTATCGGAAAATGTCAACTTTTTTGCGGATACTCCAGCAGTTCACCGCTCTTCGTAATCACAAGAAGCTTCTTCGCATGTCTGGCTATAAATTCCTTCTCCAACTGTGCAATACACTGTTTTTCTGGAAGGTTTATTCTCCTCAAGTCAAAAATAATATATAACGACTGGTCTACTGCATGACGAAAATTTGTCTCTATCGTTCTTTTTGCTTTCCCCTGTGGACTCTTAATCTCCCATTCAAGCCCGTCCATAAGTATATCAGGAGTGTGTACCTCCGGTATATTGCTAGCCTTAATAAAGATTATATCTTTCCCTCTCTCAGCAAAAAACTTAGCAGTTGCAAGCTCATGTTTCTCAGGCGGTGTATTCAGCTGGGATATATCAATAATTCCACTCATGACGGGTATTATAATATACCTCTCGTCTTCTTGCAACTCATATTCCCTCCACCGTCGATCACTCCGCCATCCCATCTCCACTACTAATATCAGCAGCTACTTCCGGGATTTCTATATCCGGCAGTTCTCCTGCATATTCGGTATTATCCGCTACTTCCATCGGATCCTCCGGTGTCTCTTTCTCTTCCTCTTCCCAAAGAGATTTGTGCTTTTTATGCTTCTTATCCATCTGCATCGCCTGCAACTGCATATTCTTGGCCATCTGATACATTTTACCATCATACTCCATCAGCTTCTTTTCATCTGTCCTGGGTACGATATCACCATTCGCCAGCCTGCGGAACACCATCATGATTTTGCCCATATCCTCCGTGTATTCCTTCATGGCTTCGCCCTGCTGCTTCGAAGATTCCATATTTGAAACATTACACCACTGCTCCATGATGGAATCGATGACCTTCTGATTATCATCAAAAGCCTTTGTTGTAGCATTAAGCGACAGTTCCAGAGTTGCTGCCTCCTCTGAAAACCTGCTCTCACCGGTCAGACTATACTTCTTTTCAGCCTCTTCCTTTTGTTTGGTAAGGCTCCGCATCTGGTCGACCAGTTCTTTTCGATTGGCATAATATATGGGCTTTGCGTCCTTAATCTTCATCGTCCGCCTCCTCGGATCCGCTTTTCCGGCATGTTGATCAAACCGTCTCGTCCACCTTAAGTCCCATAAGGTCCACATCAATCAGCGCCATCTTATTCTTAAGTTCTTCCAGTGCCGCTTCTGCCTGCCCTGAACTCTGATACATCTGCACCGGATTAAGATCCGTCAAGTCCGATAGTTCCAGATCTTCCTGTTTTCTTTCCCGGCTTCTTGCTTCCACATCACTGATGGCCTCACGGTTATTATGAGCCAGAGCTTCCTGAAGTTCCTTCTGCTCCTCGCGCTTCGCTTCGATCTTGGCCTGTTCTTTTTCTTCTTCCTTCTCTTTCTCTTTTTCTTCCTGCTCTTC
>CADAHD010000485.1 GCA_902787595.1 uncultured Lachnospiraceae bacterium | reverse complement strand
TCTCCTGATCGTCGAAGCCATCAGGATCGACAGGATCAGGCTTACGACTATCGCTGATACAGCCATCATGATACCTGCAATTCCTGCAAAAGATACAAGAAGCATATCAGCCACTTCTTCGATATCCTCTCTTTCAAATGTCAGGGTTTTGATCTTCATAAGTGAAGTGCTGCCCGTAATGGTCTTATCACCCACACTGATGGCATACTCCATATAGCTGACTCCCTGTTTCGTCATTGCCTCTGCCATCTTTTTATCTGCAGCAGCCCTGATCTTTTCTTCAAGAGTATCTCCCGTTATCTCATCATCCTTATAATCTGCTATCTCTTGCCCTGATCTTTTCTTCAAGAGTATCTCCCGTTATCTCATCATCCTTATAATCTGCTATCTCTTTTCCGTAACGTTCTCTCAGCAGCTCAGCAAATTCCTTACTGTCTGTGCCTTCATTCAGATAAATATCGAAAGCCGGCGGCGTATATACAGGATTCATACGCTTAAATCCTTCTTTTGTGATGTATACCGTATTGGGATTGACCACAGAATTGACTATACCTGTTATGACATAGTCCTTCTTTACTTTTCCGTACTCAAGAGTAATGGTATCACCCATTTGGGCTCCGATGATCATCTTAAGCGACTGGACTGTTACACACAGCTCGTTTTCGTGTTCCGGAAGTCTTCCTTTAGTAAGTATTATCGTTGAAGTCTCAGAATAATCTTCATAGACCTCCGCAATAATCGGGATATCCTTATCCATCCCGTCATTACCGTTTACTGCCTTCACTCCGATTCCCACTGCAGGCGTCAGGACCTGCCTTACTCCGGGCATTCCCTTAAGCTCTGCCGCAAAAGCCTCCGGCTCGATATCCCCGAGTGCTTCTATCCTTATATCACAGAGTTCATGTCCGCATACTGAGCTCAGGATCCTTTCCGGACTTGCAAAGAAAGTCCCCAGTATAAAGCCTGTCAGCGCTAATACCGTACAGGCCATTATACATACCGTTAATCCCAGATGATTTCCTGCATTTTGGAAAAGCGCTTTTATGGCAAGGCGGATATGAACATTGCCTTTTGTCTTCGCCAGCGGCAGGATGTTCTTTTTGAAACTGTGTGTTTCGATCCCCTTTCTGAAAGCCATTACAGGAGGATACTTTTTGACCGTGCATGCTCTGCTTAACGCCGTGATCCCGACAAAGGCTATGACCGCCATTGTACAGATGAATACCGGAGCAGCCGGAACCGTAAGCGGTCCGCCATAGTATACACTTGAAGCTGCATTCTTAAGTAGTCCTTTTGCCATTATCATTGCAGGAGCCGCTCCGATCAACGCGCCGGCAAGAGCGATCAGTACATACTCCGCAATGTATGAAGCAGCGATCTGTCCCGATGTATATCCTATGGCTTCCAATACACCGATCGATACGATCTGTTCCTGAATATCGCTAACAATGCGGAATCTGATCATTATCATGATAGCGATCACTATCACTGCCGACATTATCATTGTAATGATACTAAATATCGACATATTTATATTATTGTTTGCAATCGTTTCTTCATAAGCGGACGAATACCATGAACCTGAGAGATCATTTATTGAAGCTTCTTCCGCGAAGGCTTTAAAACCGGAAAGCACACTTTGCTCATCAGCTCCGGCAGAGGTATTTATGCCTATCATCTCAAAGCGGTCATCCATAACGTTTTCCAGATAGGCAAAATCGACCTCGTTTATCACCGCTTTGGTTCCGTAATTCCAGATCCCCGTTTCGTAAAATCCTGTAACAGTGAATGTGAATTCTTTATTATCCCAGATGATCGTAAAGTCATCTCCTTCGGAAAGCTCAAATTTATCTCTGTTGGCGGATGCAAGTACTATAGGATGAGCCGTGGACAAAAACTCAGGATCAGGCTCAAAGCTTTCCATCCTGCATTCACCGCTAAGCGGAACAAAGCTGATATCTGCCAGAATGTCGCCCTCATCCTTACTCCTTACTTTGATCATATCCGTAACGAAGCTTGTATGATCAAAACTTTCTACATCCGCCTTATCCTCAAGAAATTCAAGATAGCGGTCTGAGTAATGATCCTGCCTGATATATACAAGATTTTTATAGCATCCGCTTTCCTCCACCATTTTCGGTGTGATCTTTCCTATCCCCGTTACCGCTGAGACCGACGCAGAAAGCAGCACTATCCCAAGCGTGATCAGGATCAGAAAAAGGACCGACTCTTTTTTATGCTTTTTTATATTT
>CADAHD010000484.1 GCA_902787595.1 uncultured Lachnospiraceae bacterium | reverse complement strand
GCAAGCCCTGTTCTGTCGGAGATAGTCCGTAAGCTCGATAAACACGGCTGTGACCTGATCACGGCGACGGAGCGTGATGAGAGCCTTGAGAGCTACTACATCTCACTTGTGGGAGGTGGCAGCCATGAATAAGCTTATACGTGCAGGGATCAAAAGAACCTTTAGGATAAAGACTTTATATATTTGTCTGGCTGTACTGTTTTTTGTAGACGGTCTTGATATCATAAAAGAAGTGCTGTTCCCCGAGCCGGGAAGGGATCTTCCAAGCCCCGAGGGATATATCATATCAGGTTTTCTGGTAGTGGTACTGCTTGCGGCTGTATTCATCTCATCTTTTCTGGGCAGTGAACATCAATACGGCACACTGAGGAACAAGATAGCGGTTGGCCATGAAAGGCTTAAGCTGTATATCAGCAGTTTTATCGTGTGTTATACAGCCGTCATGATAATGTATGTTTTCGTGTGGCTGATGGTCGGTATCCTGGGAACACTTCTTCTGGGAGGATTCAGAAGCAGCGCAAAACAGATGTTTGTGCTGATACTGATATCGTTTCTGGCATTTACCATGCTGACTGCACTGTATGTGCTGATCGGGATGTGCATACACTCTAAGAGCATGGGTTCCGTAGCGGCTGTGATAGCGGCATTTATGATCATGATCACCGGTGTGATGACGGTGCAGATACTCTCCATGCCGCAATACATTCCGGCAGATGAGATACCGGCGCAGAGGCTTTCGGAATACGAGCCTTCGGAGGATGATCCTTCACTGATGAAGAATCCTGATTATGTGGGCGGCATCAAACGAAAGCTCATAGAGACTATACATATGCTCTGTCCTGTATCAAAGATACTGGCATATTCCGACGTCATAGATGCCGGGGATGTGCTGGTCCCCGTTGTGGAGACAGTGGTACTGATGGCAGCGGGAATGGTGATATTTACAAAGCGTGACCTGAAATAAAGACCGGTATATCACGGCCTGCATAAGGAAACAATAAAGGAGCGGATAATGATATATATTCTTGCCGGGATACTGTTGATCATCCTTGCAGTGCTTTGTATAAAGCTGGCTCTGATGAAAAAGGCGATACGTGAGATAGCCGGTGAATTTGCCGACAGGGTAGAGAGTGATACAAACACCCTGATAGATGTTTCAACGGGTGATAAGGATATAGTCATGCTGGCAGAAACGCTGAATTCCAGGCTGCGGGTGCTCAGGAAAGAGCACCTGCAGTATCATCAGGGAAACGCAGAGCTTAAGGCGGCGATAACCAATATATCCCATGATCTGCGGACTCCCCTTACGGCGATCTGCGGATATGTCGATATGCTGCCTAAGACCGATGATAAGGATAAACAGGCGCATTACATTGAAATAATAAAAGAGCGTGCGGGTATGATGAAGCAGCTTACAGAGGAGCTGTTTAAGTATTCGATAGTATTATCGGATGAAGAAGAGCTTGAGACGGAAAGGGTATTCATCAATCAGCTGCTGGCGGAGAGCATCAGCGGCTTTTATCCGGCTCTTTCGGAAAAGGGGATCAACCCCGAGATAAGCATCACGGATAAGCGCATAGAGAGGGAAGTAAACAAAGCGGCGCTTACCAGAGTATTTACCAATCTTCTTTGCAAAAGGGCTGTCCGCCGCTACGGTGGGTCAGCTCTTTAACAGGTTCTATACGGTGGAAGCCGCGCATAATTCCACCGGGATAGGGCTTTCGATAGCGCGCACGTTCATCGAACGCATGCATGGCAGTATCACGGCGGAATACGAAGACGGCTGTCTTCTGATCAGGATCGTTTTACCGCAGTAGCTCTTACGAAAAGCGGGTGGCTTTCCGGCCGGCTTCAGTATTTCCGGCCGGCCTCAGGCGTCGAAACATTTACATAGACAATCCCATTTAATAGGTATATAATAGAAATAGCGACTTTTTTACAAAGGAGCAGCATCTATTTTATAAGGGAGGGAAAGAATATGGCTAAGAAGTTGGGATCGTATATCTCACTGGTAGTGATGTTTGTACTGGGGCTGGTATTGATACTGAATCCTTATTGGGTTGTTAATACCGGTATCAAACTGGTAGGCATAGCGCTGATACTGTATGGCATGGGCGCGGCAATCTCTACGCTGATGCAGCATGATTTCAAGCTCACTGTTACGGCAGGGCTGGTCGGCAACATACTGATAGCCGTTTTGGGCGTGGTAATGTTCTTTAATGCATATGCAATATCGCATCTGTTTAACGTATTCTTTGGCGTGATAATCGTATTGCACGGAGTAAGCATTATGCTTGATGCGTTGAACAAGAAGGATTCGGGAAGCAACGGACTTGTACCGGTCATCATTGCGGGAGTTATAATCCTCTTTGGCATTCTTCTGATATTGAGAGTTTTCGGTATTGATACCATGATGATACGCGTTGCAGGTATTATAATGCTCTTTAACGCGGCTTTGGGACTTTGGGTTGCGCTTAAGAATTAAGGGGGTTTTCGATGAAGATCACCAGAAGGAAAAAAATGCTGCTGGGACTGGCTGCTTCCACGCTTTTTACGATGACAGGCTGTCCATCCAACCGTGAGCCTAATGTATACGGCATGCCCGACAGGGGGCTGTATGAGGATTCGGAGAGACCGGATGTGAACGAAAACGATCTTCCGGATGTATACGGACCGCCTCCCATTGATAATAATGAGATCGAGGGCGTATACGGACCACCCGAGTGGTTTGATGACGGACCTACGCCTGCGGATAATGAACTGGAAGATGTATACGGTCCACCCGAGTGGTTTGACGGGGAGGAACCGGATGTGATAGATAATATACCGGAGCCGGTATACGGTCCGCCGGAAGATATTGATGAGTAAGGAGAGAGGTTTTAAATGAGTGACATGATCGAAGTGCGCTGGCATGGCCGTGGAGGCCAGGGCGCAAAGACAGCAAGTCAGCTGCTGGCTGATGCCGCATTCATGGCGGGCAAGTTCGTACAGAGCTTTCCGGAATACGGCCCTGAGCGAAGCGGCGCGCCCATTACGGCATATAACCGTATATCGGATGAGCGCTGCAACGTGCATTCCAATATCTACGATCCCGATTATGTGGCGGTAGTGGATGAGACTCTTTTGGAGAGCGTGGATGTGTGCGCCGGCATTAAGGAAAACGGAGCCGTGATCATCAATTCCTCAAAGAGTCCCGAGGAATTAAAACCCCTGCTTAAGGGTTATACAGGCAGGGTGTGCACCATCGATGCAAGGGAGATCTCCCTGCGAAATCTGGGCGCGTATTTCCCCAACACTCCCATGCTGGCAGCAGTGGTGGCAGTGAGCGGGTGCGTGGACAGGGAGCAGTTCCTTAAAGATATGGAAGGTTCTTACCGCCATAAATTTGCAAAGAAGCCCCAGGTGGTAGAGGGCAACCTTAAGTGCCTGCGGGAAGCTATGGATGAGGTTAAAGAGTCATAAGAAGAGTTCGTGAAGCAAAGAATCGAACCTAGCGAAGAATCTTTATTAAAGCAGATTTAGGAAGGAAATAAGATGTTAACAGCAGCAGAAATAAACGAAAAGATCGCCTGGCAGGACATGACTACCGGCTGTGAGATATACGAGCCCGGTACATCCCGCCTGACGAAAACGGGTGAGTGGCGCAGCCGCACACCCCAGTGGCTTCAGGATAAGTGTAAGCAGTGCGTGCTCTGCGCGCCTTTTTGCCCTGATGCCTCCATTCCCGTAAAAGACGGAAAAAGAGAAGATTTTGACTATGATCATTGCAAGGGATGCGGTATCTGCATAAATGCATGTCCTTTTGACGCAATAGTCTGGAAGGAGGAGGCATGAGCATAAGAGAGAGACTTTCCGGTAACGAAGCTATAGCTACTGCTATGCGCCAGATCAATCCGGATGTATTTGCAATGTTTCCCATCACCCCTTCAACAGAGATCCCCCAGTACTATGCACAGTACGTGGCGGACGGAAGAGTGGATACAGAATTCATCACCGTGGAAAGTGAGCATTCATCCCTTTCCGCGTGTCTGGGCGCAGAGGCTGCCGGAGTAAGAGCCGTAACGGCTACATCTTCCGCGGGTCTGTCATTCATGAACGAAGTGCTGTATGTGGCAGCGTCTTCGAGACTTCCCATCGTGCTGGCTGTTGCCTGCCGTGCGCTTACAGGACCTATCAATATCAATCATGATTATTCTGATTCCATGGCTGAGCGAGACAGCGGTTTCATCCAGATCTACGGCGAGAATAATCAGGAAGTATATGACAATTATCTGCAGGCTCACCGTATCGCGGAGCATCCCGATGTGCGCCTGCCGCTTATGATATGTGAAGACGGTTTCATCACTTCGCACGCTATCGAGAATATCGAGCTTGAGGATGACGAGGCCGTTAAGAAATTCGTAGGTGAGTATCATCCCGAAAATTACCTGTTAAAGAAAGAAAATCCCCTGGCAGTGGGCCCTTACGGCGTGTCCAATTATTATATGGAAGCGCGTGTGGCTCAGGCTCAGGCTATGAAGAATGCAAAGAAGGTCATACTTGATGTTGCTGCTGATTTCGAAAAGACCTTTGGCCGTAAGTACGGATTCTT
>CADAHD010000483.1 GCA_902787595.1 uncultured Lachnospiraceae bacterium | reverse complement strand
ATATACTTCCTCAAGCTGCTCAGCCAGATATGCGCCTTCTTCCGGATTAAGTACTATCGATGCTTTTGCAGATGCGGCATCCTCTATAGCTTTAATATCAGCAAACTGCGGAAGGATACGATACCTGATATCCAGCTCTTTTAATAGCTGTGTTACCGCGCTTATGTCCTCCACCCTGTCAGAAAGAGTGATAAGATTAACGGTATCGCTTTCACTTCTTTCGCTACTGACCACATATTTAAGGAGCGCATGCAGTACCATATCGTATCCGCTGAACAGGGTTTTTGTTTTGAATCCATCCGTCTGTATGTGTATTATCCTGATCCCCAGCTCATCTTCGAGCTCCAGGATGACAGATGCGATATCATCGTTATTAATAGCAACTACCGGAGTTCCTATAACGAAGATCACCTCGGGATGCCTCTCTTCATATGCCCGGCGGATAGACTCTCTTAATTTCTCATCGCCTCCCAGGATAGTATCCCTTTCTTTCAGATTAGTTGAATACCAATGTATCCCCTCGTAAACATCGTTATAGTACAGAGCAGATGCTGCACATCCCAGACTTCCGTTTACTATGAACACACTGTTTTTTATCCCTGACAGAGTATGTATCGCAGCTATCACCTCATCCTTATAGCTCTGCGAAAAAGTTCTTACTCTCTGTTTTATCTCCGTATCACCTATATCCTGTACAAAGGCTTCCAGTGATCCGTTATAATTACTTACCGTTCCCAGGCGCTTCTCTCTGGAAAGAGCTCTTTTTTCATCTAAAAAACTCATATCATTTTCTCCTTTGTCAGATCGCCTCAGGGCCGGCTACCACACCCTGTTCAATATTAAAGATCTTATCTCCCCATTCTCTTGCCCAGTCGCGAAGGGCTGTAGCTCCTAACGGATTTGGTACGACCAGGTCCTCATTTTCCGCAATATACTTTGCCAGATTTCTGTATATATCAGCCTGCTCGCTTTCGGGATTCGCCTCAATAACAGTTTTTCCATACAGCTCACTCTGCTGCACCACGATGGAACGGTTGACATATCCCGCAACTGTAGTTCCTGTCTTTGCGGTAAAATCATCTACGATAGCCTTTGAATATCCTTTTGATATGCTGTTGGCGATCACTCCGCCCAGCTTGGCACCACCGGTAGGCGCATATTTATTGATAGCTTTAAAAAGGTTATTAGCTGCATAAATTGCCATAAAGTCTGAAGAGCTTACTACATATGCCCTGTCTGTGATCCCGTCCCTGATCGGTACTGCGAATCCGCCGCAGACCACATCTCCAAGAACATCATAAAGTACAAAATCCGGTTTGAATTCTTCAAAAAGATTAAGCTCCTGCAAAAGACTTACTGCAACATTTATACCTCTTACGGCGCACCCCACTCCGGGTACAGGCCCGCCCGATTCTATACATAAAACACCCTTGAATCCCTGTATGGATATATCATCCAGATGTATCTTGTTTCCTTCTCTTAAGCTGTCTAATACCGTCGGAAGATAATTATTTCCCCTCAGTGTATTTGTTGAATCACTCTTAGGATCGCATCCGATCTGTATTACCTTATACCCCGCTTCTGCGAGCGCTGCGCTTATATTTGAAGTAGTGGTGGATTTTCCTATACCACCCTTTCCGTATATTGCTATATGCTTTCCTATCTTTTCACTCATATCCTTATCCTCTCGATCCCTTTTATAATATCTTGTCTGTGATATAAAAAGGTTCAAGAGTTAAGCTTTCGCTTATCTCTTGAACCTCCGGTTTTCCGGTCAGTCCATACTTTTATAAGTATTTCTTTATTTCATCCGTTTTATTCAGTTCTTCCCAGGGAAGGTTTATATCAGTTCTTCCAAAGTGACCGTATGCAGCTGTCTGCTTATAGATCGGTCTCCTCAGATCCAGTGCATCAATGATAGCAGCAGGTCTCAGATCAAATACCTTTTCTATGATGCTGACTATCTCTTCCTCGGATTTGGTTCCTGTACCAAAGGTTTCTAC
>CADAHD010000482.1 GCA_902787595.1 uncultured Lachnospiraceae bacterium | reverse complement strand
TGCAGTATCCCGCGTTTTTTACGAAAGAGCAGGCAGTAGACCAGTGCAAGTATGGCTACGGCGCCCGTGGTGCGGGGGATGGTAGTATTTTTAAAATTGCTGTATATGATAAACAAAGGATTTCTGGCGCGTTCGGGCAGTCCGGCAGAGAACTCGTAGTTTCCGACATAACTGCGCAGGGGCTGGAATGCGGCACCGGTGCCTATTTCCAGCAGTCCGAAGTATGAGAAAGGATGACGGGCGTAATGCAGCATTATCCTTAAGATATCATAACGGGAAAGAAAATCCTCCTTGATCTCGGGATGGCCCGAAAGCACATAAGGATAATCGGAATAGCAGGATATGTCCGTCAGTGTTTCAAATCGCGGATCTATACCGAATTCGGAAAGAGTTTTGGCAGGGTCCTGTGAACGCAGCAAAACTCCGTTGGTCATTGCATGCAGCTTGGATGTATCGGTAAAACGGTCGGCTCCTGCACCCATGCTAACGATACCAGAAAGCAGCAGCGCAGCACCGCATACCACTGCAATGATACGTATGCGGTGATTGGGGTTCTCGATCATAAGCTGGCGCATGCAGAAGATCATAAGCACCAGGCCTATGACGCTGCAGTGCGACTCGCTCAATATAAGGAAACTGCCGGAAAACGCCAGTCCGCACAGCCCCAGATAATTCCAGTGATTTTTTTCGCTCTGCAGCATCATGCAGAAGCCTGCGCACCATATCACGGATATATACCACAAAGCTTCAGGATACAGGGTGCTGAAGTAGGATATGATGGTGCCGTCGCCCAGTATAAGTCCGGCTATTATTACCAGGAAAGTGGCTTCGGCGGCATTCCTTACGCGTTTGACCAGATTGCGCAGTATCAGCCAGACTGCAGGCAGATAGAGCAGTAAATAGATGAAGGCCAAAAAGCGTATGTCAAAGAGATTGTCTCCGGTAAAAAGGTCGTCGATCGCCATTGCGAAGCGTATGAACATCCTGTGGGTGGAAAGCTTGCCCGAGGTCTGCGGGCCGTGCAGATATACGCGCGTATAGTAGCTGCCTACAGAATGTTCCAGGTCCAGGCGGCGGTAGTTGAGCCCGACGCTCTCCATGACGCCGGAAAGGGATCCGTCGTCGGCCACGCCCACGTAAGGCGGGATAAAGAGAAGTACAACAGCGACGATCAGTACTATGGCGGAACCTGTAAAAGCAGCGACCGCAGGAGAATATATCTTGCTCATGCGGGTATTGTACCAGTGAAGAGCTTTGTGGATCAGCTCTGCCACTGAATGCACAAAGTTCTTTAAGCGTATGCGTTTTGGTGTTTTAGATGGTGTATTATCGCTCATATGCTGCTTCTTCATCCAGAATGTTCTGGACCATCAGGGAGATTAACTGGTCAAAGGCATAGGTTTCTTCATTTCCCTGGCTGTAGGATCCGTAGTTGGGATCCGAATGATCTATTATGTATAAGCGTTCCATACGGCGGAGCGCAAGTTCCCAGAGTTCGTCGTCGCCTTCTTCGTGAGCGATGAGGGCTGCCAGACCGTAAACGGCGGTTGAGTGATATTCATAGCCGGCGACCACGCTGCCGTCAACATGATAGCGCGCGTAAAGATTTGAGTTTTCGACATGCTCACGCAGCCAGCTTAAGGAAGTTTCGGGCAAAAGGTCGGCGCGGCTTAAGTTCCAGAGGGTGTACAGCGCTTCGGCAGTGTTAAGATCGTCCTTGCCGTACTTGCTGACTGAATGATCGTATTTGCTGTAATAAAGAGGAAACTCATCAGATATATAGCCCTCCGTTACCAGACGGCGGCTCTTTTCCTCAACGGAAGCAAAATAATCGTTTTCTTCGGCCAGGGCTTTCAGTATGGACAGATCGGGATAGCAGAGCGATGTTGTCTGGGCCTGTGAGAAGTCGTTAAGGTCCACATAATCCACGGGATAACCCTGGGCGTTGATGCAGTGCTGCTGTATGGAGCGCATGATATTGAGAGCGGCGTTGCGGTAAGCGCTGTCGTCCCATTTCTCC
>CADAHD010000481.1 GCA_902787595.1 uncultured Lachnospiraceae bacterium | reverse complement strand
CCACATATCTCATGCCTATCTCGTCACCGTAATAGATATAAGGCGCTCCCGGCATAGACAGAAGAAAGGCAAACGCCATTTTTGCACGCTCGTCCTTTATATATCTTGCAAGCCTGTCCATATCATGATTGCCGGACGGTATACAGATAAAGCCTCTCCCTGCAGCTTTATCATAGCTTTCAAGATATCTGGATACAAATTCCGAAGCATCGCCTTCACCGCCGAAGAAGGGTTTCTCACAGCGGAACAGATCGTTGTAATGCGACGGTCCGAAGTGCAAAAGGAAATCCATATGGAAGCCGGCCTCTATGCTCTTATCCGGCTCTCCCCATTCCGATACCAGCACGGCTTCGGGAAACTCTTTATCAAGATAAGCCCTTATATCCTGCCACAGCGCTATAGTGCCCTTACCGTCCTCATCATTCTTAACAAGCGATCCTGCCATATCCACCCTGAATCCGTCACAGCCCTTTGACAGCCAGAATCTCATGATATTCTTGATCTCTTCACGCGTGGCCAGAGCCGCTTTTGAATCCATGCTCTGCTGCCAGTGGCGCTCAGGTCTGTAAAAGCCGTAGTTAAGTGCCGGCTGGTGCGTAAAGAAATTCACCAGGCAGCTTCCGTCACGGTCGGATATACCCCTCAGCGAACCATAGCCTTCAGGAGATTCCCATACACTGTCTGTCCAGATATAACGGTCGGAATACTCATTTTTTTCTGCTTTCATGCTTTCCTTAAACCACGGATGTTCCCAGGAAGTATGCCCGGGTACCAGATCAAGGAGTATGTGTATCCCTCTTTTATGCGCCTCTTTAAAGAGTTCCTCCATATCTTCATTGGTACCGTATCTGGGAGCTATCCTGTAATAATCCGAGACATCATATCCCGCATCCAGAAAAGGCGATTCAAAACAGGGATTGATCCAGATGGCATTACAGCCCAGTTCCCGGATGTAATCCAGCTTCATAGTGATGCCGTTTATATTGCCGATCCCATCTGAATCGGTATCCATAAATGACTGCGGATATATCTCATAAAAGACCGCGTCATTAAGCCAGTCTGCCCTTTTCATCATATCTGCCTCCCTTTCCACATTCATCCGGCCAAAGCCATTTTGCTATTATACAGCGTTTAATGCCATTAAACAACGTAATTCTTTGTATGTCATCCCATAATATGTTATAATCCTTATATTATGGATGAGAAAAAGGCTCCTAAAAAGATTTCACGTTATCTGAAGACCATACTGATAATGACAGCCTGCATCATAGTACTGTCGCTGCCTGCGCTTTCACCGGCTCTCTGCGACCGGTATAATGATCATATCTACGGTATCTTATGCGACGCCATCAGTCATGTTACCGCGCTGTTTCCTTTTGCCGTGGGCGAGATACTTATGTTTACCGGTGCACTGCTGATCGTGGCCGCCGTATTCATATTGCTTTTGCTGATCTTTCTTCATAAAAAAGCCGGATACCGCAGATTCTGCAGCGGCTATTTCAAAACACTTTCCGTCATCCTCTTAAGTGTGGTCCTCGTTTATATCCCCACCTGGTTCGTACCTTTCTGCGGCAGTGTTTTGGGACAGGGCGACCCGAAACTGCGCACCGAATTTACATTTGAAGAGATCAGATCACTGCTCGTTTATTTTGCCGATCAGGCCAACGCTGCTGCCGAAGAGATATACATTGCCGAAGACGGAAGCGTGGAGTTTTATCCTCCCGAAAAGATATCAGCCATGGCTGCAGAAGCAATGCAGGATCTGGGAGACGAATTCGGCCGCCTGCGTGGTTATTACCCGCCGGTCAAGCCCGCTATCTGCTCGGATATACTGGACCGCATGGGCATAGGCGGATATAATTATCCCTATACTATGGAGCCCACACATAACCGCTATATTTCTCCTTTCTATCAGCCGACACTGGATGCACATGAATATGCACATCATAAAGGCTACTATAAAGAAAATGAGGCCAACCTCTTAAGCTATGTGGCACTGAGCAAGAGCAGCGATCCATACTT
>CADAHD010000480.1 GCA_902787595.1 uncultured Lachnospiraceae bacterium | reverse complement strand
AATATCACTACCACTGCCACCGTAATAAGAGCTCCGATTAAAATTTTCTTCATTTCCTTTTTCCTCCTTTTGATCATCTGCCGCGTCCATCTGCGTGGCTTATGCGATGATATTACCTCTCCGGGTCGGAAGATCACACGACACAGTGCGGGAAAAGGTCAAAAAAAGCCCCGGACATGTCTTGTCCTGTGGCAAAAATCCTTTATTTTCAAGCTTTTTAGCCCTTTGCCCCGCTCTGTTAAATTTCCGGGATTTATGATAGAATACTCCTGTTTGCAAGTGAGCAGACATACTATGGGAGGAATTTATGGATACCGTTAAGATAGGAAACTTTCTAAGAGAGCTCAGAAAAGAGAAAAATCTTACCCAGGAACAGCTGGCCGAAGTATTTTCGGTAAGCAACCGTACCGTCTCCAGATGGGAGACCGGAAGCAATATGCCGGACATCAGTCTGCTGCTGGAAATGGCCGAGTATTACGGCCTGGATGTAAGTGAGATATTAAACGGAGAGCGACGTCCTCCTGCAGAAGAAAAAAATACCTCCGGCGCAGCGGATGATACGGCTGCTTTGACGGAAGTCGCCGAATATGCAGATTCCGATAAGGAAAAAATGGCAGCAAAAACCCGTCTTTATGCCATAGCCGGGCTTGTAGCTGTTATATTGAATGTGACACTTGCAAATTTTGCCTCCGAAAACATTCCGGCCGTATTCTGGATAAAAAAACTGTGCACACTCCTGATATACCTGGCATTATCCGCCAGCATACTGTATACAACCGAGCGCCTGCAGATCCTGCAGCGTAAATACAAGGAGAAGCTAAAAAAGAACCTGGTCGGGATCATCCTGATCGTTATAGGCGCAGTATCTCTTTTATTGGCCGTTGCTCCCTTCTTCTTGATCGGCCAAAACTAAGATCTATACAGCCATTGCGCCTTTCATAAGCTGTTCTACCAGTTCACGCTTTTCATACAATACGCAGCCCCCGTCATGATCATCCTTAAGGATATCACCGCTGCGCAGCGCCATAAACAGGGGTGAATGCATAGCCTCTCTTAAGGATGTATTCTTTATATTCACATCCGAATAAGGTGAAAACGGGCACGGCTCAGCACCGCCATGGGAATTTATATGGAAAAAGCCTCTGCCCGCGGCCACGCAGCCTCCGGAACTTTTTTCATCCCCGGGGAATGAAATATACACCATCTCCGGCCTTTCTTCTCTTAAATGTATGATCCGCTCTTTCAGATATTCCCTCTCTGCTTCCTGCGGAGCAAGTTCCTTACTCTCTTCTGTCACCGGAACAAATTCAACAAATATCACCGCCCTGCAGCCCCTTAGTGACAATTCATCCAGAAATCCGTCTGACGTGACCTCATTGATATTCTCGGTCGTGACCGTAACGGAAGTTCCAAAGATAAGACCGCGTTTATTCAATTCATCCATGTTTTTGATCAGACGCTCATATATCCCGCTTCCTCTTCTGGCATCCGTGATCTCCTTCTTTCCCTCTATACTCATGATCGGGATAAGATTACGGCATTTATCAAATAGTTTAAAATAACGTTCATCCATAAATGTACCGTTTGTAAAGATCGGGAACAGGATATTCTTCTTTTTGCCTGCCGCCTCTATTACTCCCCTGCGAAGCATAGGCTCACCTCCGGCCAGCAGGATAAAACTGATCCCCAATCCATCCGCTTCCTCAAAAACATTAAACCAATCCTCATCCGTAAGCTGCGTTACAGGCTCGGTATCCACAGTTGCATGATTGCATCTTGAATAACAGCCGGCACAGTGAAGATTACATTTGCTCGTGATACTGGCTATCAGAAAAGGAGGTATATGTTCACCGTTCTTTTCTGCCTTCTTGCGCTTAGCGGAAGCTGCTGCAGAAGCCCCGGCAAAAGAAAGCATAAAAGCGCTCTCCCGCGGATTTTTAAGCGTAGCCTTCACAGCGTCCGAAACCACACGCTCCACACCTTTTGTCATATACTCCTGCAGATCGAATTCTTTATTCATATCATCC
>CADAHD010000479.1 GCA_902787595.1 uncultured Lachnospiraceae bacterium | reverse complement strand
TCACTGGGTTATAACGCATTCATGCTCATCCAGTACGGATATACCGGTTACCTTTCAAAGGTTTCCAATCTGTCAAAGCCCGCTGAGGAGTGGGTTGCAGGCGGTATGCCCATCACCAAGATGATGAACATGGAAAGAAGAAACGGTGAGGACAAGCCGGTTATCAGAAAGGCTCTGGTCGAGCTTGACGGCAAGCCCTTCAAGTTCTTCGAAGCTCATAGAGAAGAGTGGGCTGTTGAGACCGCATTCACCTATCCCGGAGCTATCCAGTACTACGGACCCGCAGAGGTATGCGATCTTACAACCATTACCCTTGCACTTGAAAAAGGCTGAGATGATCAGTATCAGACGGGGCCCCTGCGGCCCCGTTTTTTTTATGCACAGGGTCGCCGAAAGGAAAACGTTGCCTTGCGGCAGGAATGTATTTGTGATATCATCAAAAAGAAACAAAGGGGTTTTGGATCCGCACAGCGGTAAAGAGGACAACGGGATGAATATTGAGCTTCAATGCTGCGCGTTGTTTATAATCTTCACGATATTTGTAATGCTCATTCGTGAAAAAAAGCTTGATCTTATGAACCGCAGGCTTTTTTTGCGTGCGATATACGCATGCTTTGCATGCCTTATATTTGATATACTCTCGATAGTGCTGATCAACAGGGCTGTCTGTAACGGATTTAGTCAGACTGCTACGATCATTGCCTGTAAGATCTATATCATGCTTCTGGTGACGCAGGGGTATTTCGGCTATGTTTATGCCGCGACCAGCATGCTGCCCGGCCGGGAGAAGTGGGCTAAAGTTCTGAAATACATATTCCATGTTATTTACCTGCTCGGGGAGATCCTGGTGCTGGCGTTACCACTTAAATACGAACTGGATGGCCGTATAGTCTACACGCATGGTTATTCTGCTTCCTTAGCGTATCTCTTGTGTGCCATCTATATAATATCGACTATCATCACCACCTTTGCATACCGGAAGGATATGCCGGGAAGGCGTTTTACGGCAATGATCCTCTGGCAGGGGATATGGCTTTTGGCTGCGGTCATACAGTTTCTTATGCCGCAGATACTGCTTGTCGGGTTTGCGTCGGCTTTCGGCATGGTCATCCTCTATATCCAGCTGGAGAATCCCAGCGAGTATATAGACGCGACTACGGGCTTATTTACGACAAATGCCTTATCGGTCTATGTATTTGATAAATACAAATTTGGCAGACGTTTTTCCATGTTTACAGCCAAGATACATTATCTGACTGCTTTTGTGGATTTTAACATGGAGCAGTCCGCTGTCATGCGTACGTCACGCGCCCTTATCGCGCTGGGGCCGGAGCCGGCTTTCCGCATCGATGATGATACTTTCTGCGTGGTATATGATGATAAGGACCGTATGTTTGAAATGGCAAAGACCATAAAGAGGAAGAAAGACGCGGTGACCGATCTTCCGGCAAAGGGGACATATCTGCTGATCCCCGACAGTCTGGAGATGAACGGACCGGATGAATTCTTCCGTTTTCTTCATACTTACCTGGAGAGCGAGCAGGAGATAACCGTTGCGGATAAGGGACTGATCGATAAATTAAGGAAACAGAACAGCATAAAGGAACTGATCGATGATGCGCTTAAGAACGACAGGGTAGAAGTATTCTATCAGCCTTTCTACAATGTGAAGACTGCGAGTTTTAACGTGGCGGAGGCGCTGGTGCGCATAAGGCGCGAAAACGGTGAGATAGTTCTTCCGGGAGTGTTCATACCTGTAGCTGAGGAGACCGGGCAGATAATACCTCTTGGGGAGAGGGTATTTGAAAAGGTGTGCCGTTTCCTGTCTACGCGCAAGGCACAGGAGCATGGGCTTGAGCAGGTGGAGATAAACGTATCTGCGGCCCAGTTTGATTATGAAAATCCTGCCGGCTTTGTAAGCCGCCTTATGGAAAAGTACGATATAAAGCCTGAATGGATCAATCTGGAGATCACGGAAACAGCAACGGCCAGGAACAGGGAAGTCATGCTGCTTAATATGAACAAGC
>CADAHD010000478.1 GCA_902787595.1 uncultured Lachnospiraceae bacterium | reverse complement strand
GCACGCAAGGTTGGCGGCATAGGACTGGGACTTGCAGTGGTCCAGGGGCTGGTAATGAGCATGAACGGTTTTATGCACATCGATTCCGAGGTAGGAGTGGGCACTACGGTGCATGTGAGCATTCCCCAGGGAGTGAGCGACGCGGAACCCTGCATGAGTCTTGACACTCCGGATGAGATATGCGTGGGCTGCTTTTTATATCCCGACAGATACAGCATCCCTACTGTAAGAGAGTACTACAACGAGATGATAAGGACTTTGGGAGACGGCCTGGGAATAAAGGTGCATTACTGCATCAGTATGGAAGAACTCCGCAAGGTTATGGACAAGTACCGTCTTACGCATCTCTTTATAGGACGTAAGGAATACGATGAATGCCGGGAGTTTCTGGAAAAATATGATAAGAAGCTGCACATTGCGGTAAGCACCGGCAGATCTGATGAGCCGGTGGCTGATAAGTCTGTCAAGATATTAAAGAAACCTTTCACCGTTTTCTCTGTATTGCAGATACTTAATGAGAGATCGGACTTTGCGGTTAAGGAAGAAACCAAGCCTTACCTTCCGGGGATACAGACTCTGGTTGTTGATGACGACGGCATGAATCTCGTGGTTGCAAGGGGCATTCTGGGTATGTACGGCATGAAGGTGGATACAGCCGGCGGCGGAGCAGAAGCCATAGACATGGTGGCAAAGAAAGATTATGATCTGATCTTTATGGATCATATGATGCCCGAAATGGATGGCATAGAGGCAATGCACCGCATCAGAAAAATACTTAAAAGCGATCAGCATACGGTGATCGTGGCTCTTACAGCCAATGCGGTGAGCGGCGCCAGGGAGATGTTTCTTGAGGAAGGTTTTGATGAATTTCTGGCTAAACCCATAGAGCCGCAGCTTCTGGAACGCAGTTTAAGAAAGCTTTTGCCGCCTTCGGCTTTTGTGCAGAAGAATGTGACGGAAAACGATGATGAAGCAGAGGCGGAAGATATACAGAAGGAGGCAGTGCCGGAAACTGTCGCTGCGCCCGTGGAAAAGACCTTTGTTGAAAAGCTTGCGGATGCCGGCTTTGATACCGATCAGGCGATAGTTTACTGCGGGAATGACGAAAGCTTTTATGAAGAGATGCTCAGGGCGTTTGTTTCGGAGTCAAAGGATAAAAAGAAAAATCTGCAGCATTTCCTGGATATTATGGATGTCGATAATTACCGCATAGCCGTTCATGCCCTTAAGAGCGGATCCAGGACCATAGGAGCGATGCAGCTTTCGGAGCAGGCAAAGTCGCTGGAGGAAGCAGCCAAGGCGGGAAATAAGGATTATCTTTCGGAAAACCACGATATGCTCAATATCAGTTATGACGGCGCCGTATCACTGATAAAGTCGGTGCTTGGCGCTTATGAGGATACAGCAGAGAGCGCGGCCGAAGAAGAAAGCAGCGAAGAAGGCGACTGGGATGCTCTGCTTGATGAGCTGCGGAGGGCTATAGACGGATTTGATTCCGATGCGGCTCAGACTGTAATGGATAAGGCGCAGGGATTATCACATGACGGCAGGCCCTGCAGCGAGATATTTAAGAAGGTATTTGATGCTCTTAAAGAATATGATTTTATGGCGGCATCCGAAGCGCTTGAAGAGATCGGGGGTGGGGTATGAAAATTATAAAGAGAATGGTCGAGAAGATCAGAGATCCCGAGATACCCCTGCATGACCGTATGTTCATGCTGATCACGCTGGTCACCGTCATTGCCGTTATTATCGTATTTATAGGCGATATCATCATAGGTGAGGATATAAGGGAGATAATCACTCTGGGGATCAGCGTTGTTGTGGCTCCTCTGATAGGCGCATTATCGATGTATTACAGGAAACGCAATATCGGTGTGATACTGATCGTTCTGGGGATAATTTTCGGCATCCTGCCTGTATGCTTTTTTATGCGCATTGTAATGATAGTGGCGCTTACCGTGATAAGCATAGTGCAGTATGTTCTGGCATATTTTCACCCTGAATATATTTATGTGCATCACAGTGAGCAGATGTTCTATCTTGATTCCATTATTTCCGTTATCACTGTCGGACTGGTCATTTTCCTGCTGGTAGGTTTTCTTACCAGGCTGTATATGCTCGAGAATAAAAGGGCCAAGGATGAAGCGGCCAAGGTTGAAGAGATGAACAAGGCGCAGAGCCGTTTCTTCTCTAATATGAGTCATGAGATACGCACCCCTATCAATACCATTATAGGACTGGATGAGATGATACTTCGCGAGAATATCTCGGACGAAGTGGTAGAGGATGCTAAGAATATCCAGTCGGCCGGCAGGATGCTGCTGTCCCTTATCAACGATATCCTGGACATGTCCAAGATAGAATCCGGCAAGATGGAGATAGTGCCCGTATCTTATGATGTGGGCAATATGCTTTCGGATCTGGTAAATATGATATGGTCAAGGGCCATGGAGAAAGGTCTTGATTTTACCGTGGATGTTGATCCTTCGATGCCTTCGCAGCTT
>CADAHD010000477.1 GCA_902787595.1 uncultured Lachnospiraceae bacterium | reverse complement strand
CGCTCCCTCTGGTCGATGGGATCGTTAAGCTCGGAATAAGCATTGCACATCTCCCAGCCGTTGATGAAGAGCTCAAAGCGCTCCACATGACCTTCGTAGCCGGGCTTCTTCTTGGTGAGCGGCGATACCTCGATAGGATGATCCATTACGAAGGTAGGCTGCACCATGTGCTCCTCGCAGAATTCTTCAAAGAAGAGATTGAGGATATCGCCCTTCTTGTGACGCTCCTCGTACTCCACGCCTTTTTCCTTTGCGATCTTTTTAGCTGCCGCGTCGTCGGGCACCTGCGCGGGATCGTCAAAGTCTATTCCTGTATACTGCTTAACGGCGTCAGCCATGCGCAGTCTCGCAAAAGGCTTGCCGAAATCAAGCTCTATATCGCCATACTTAAACTTGGTGGTACCCAGCACGCTCTGGGCCAGATGACGGAACATCTCCTCTGTCAGATCCATCATGCCGTTGTAATCGGTATACGCCTGATAAAGCTCCATAAGGGTGAACTCGGGATTATGCCTGGTGTCCACGCCTTCGTTGCCGAACACGCGGCCTATCTCGAACACTCTCTCAAGACCGCCTACGATAAGTCTCTTAAGATAAAGCTCAAGTGATATACGCAGCTTAAGGTCCTCATCCAGTGCATTGAAGTGTGTCATGAAAGGTCTGGCTGCCGCACCGCCGGCATTTGCTACCAGCATGGGCGTCTCCACTTCCATGAAATCCTTCTCTGCCAGGAAGTTACGGATCTCGCGGATTATCTTTGAACGCTTTACAAATACCTCGCGTGAATCCATATTCATGATAAGATCCACATAACGCTGACGGTAACGTGTATCCGTATCGGTCAGTCCGTGGAACTTCTCCGGGAGTACCTGCAGCGACTTGCTAAGCAGCGTCATTTCGGTAGCATGTATGGAGATCTCACCGGTCATTGTGCGGAATACAAATCCCTTAATGCCGTAGATATCGCCTATGTCAGACTTCTTAAAGCCCGCATATGACTCATCACCCAGCGCATCCTTTGATACATATACCTGAATATCGCCCTGACGGTCACGGATGTTGGCAAACGATGCCTTGCCCATCACGCGCTTGAACATCATACGTCCGGCTATGGAAACCTTCGGTGCAGCTTTATCCAGCACTTCGCGGCGCGCATTGTATGCTTCCTTCTTTGCGCTGCGGTATGCTGCCACTGCATCATCAGCCGCGCCTTCTGCAGGCTCGGGCGGAAGTTCGGGATCGTTTATGTCCTTAAGAGCATCCTTCTCATAAGCTTCATAAAGACTCTTGACCTCATCCGTATGATGCGTCTGGTCAAACTTCGTTATAACAAAGGGATCCTCTCCTGCCTGCTGCAGCTCGGAAAGTTTCTCCCTTCTTACTTTTCTTAACTGATTAATGTCCTGTTCAACAGGAGCCTTGCTCTGCTTTTCTTCTGCCATGATCACTTTTCACCAAACCAAATATCCAATACTTCGTACTCGAGCAAACCTGCGGGTGCCTCAACCTTGACTACATCACCCTTCTTAGCTCCGATAAGCGCCATACCCAGAGGGGATTCGTTGGAGATGATGTGGTTTAACACATTTGCCTCCGTACCGCCCTTGATGGTGTACTGCACTTCCTTTTTCTTTTTAAGATCCTTTATTCTTACGGTGCAGCCGAATACTACAGCCTCGATCTCGCCTTCATGGTGATCAACATCCATGATGACTACGTTCTTCAGTATATTTTCCAGCTCCTCGATACGTGCCTCAACATCGCGCTGCTCGTCGCGGGCTGCATCATACTCTGCGTTCTCTGAAAGGTCGCCCTGCTCTCTGGCTTCCTTAATCTTCTGAGAGATCTCTTTCCTGCGTACCGATTTTAAAAACTGCAGTTCATCCTCGTACTTACGTAAGCCTTCCCTTGTCAGATAATTCTTCTTCTCTGCCATTTTGTGACCGCCTCTTTCCTTTCGTTATATGTACTACACAACAGGGCACAATCTGCCCAAAATACCAGGGTATTATACATTATTATTCTCGCTGA
>CADAHD010000476.1 GCA_902787595.1 uncultured Lachnospiraceae bacterium | reverse complement strand
AAAGCACAGAGAGACTTCGGGATCGGACTGTTAAATGCCGGGTACCTTGCGGCATGCGTCCGGGACGATTATTCCTACCTGCGGCGCCAGGTGAGTGAAACGAAGCTTCAGTGGGCGCCGATTTTTGAGCCGGACATCACTGCGCTGTCGGGAATAGGGGATGCTGTTCAGAAGATTCAGACATCCTTTCCGGATTATTTCACAGAAGACAAGCTGAAGGAACTGACGGGGATCTGACATGGAAAAGCATGATCTGCTTCAGGAAATATACAAAGCGTACAACAGAGCAAGGCTGTCAGATGAGCGGCTGATCAGGCTGGAACGACTGGTGGAAAAAGGAGCGGCCACGTATGAAGAGGCATATGAATTGTCGAGCCGCGCCGGAGGTATTATCGGTGACGTAGTGTACCGGAATCTGGAGGAAGTCTGGGGGACAATGGCGTTTGAAGATGCCTCGGAATTGATACCGCGTTCACTGAGGTATAACCATGATTTTGTAGCAGATATTTCCACTCAGATCGATGAAACGATAAATAAAAATGCCGAAATCGCATTAAAATCCCTGAAGCCGGAGTTTAACCAGCAGGAAGCGCGGAATATTGCCGGGGATGCCGTCAATGGCGTATCAAAAAATGAATTTATAAAAAACTGCAGGACTTTTTCCAGAAAAACAGTCGACGATACTATCCGCATAAATACCCAGGCGAAAGAACGTGCCGGATTAGAGGTGAAAGTCACCCGCAGATACGACGGGATTGGCGTGCATAACCGTAAAGATGAATGCAAATGGTGCAAAGAGCGAGGTGGCGAGAACATGCCTTACGAAGAGGCGTATGCAAAAGGAGCTTTCGAAAGGCATCCCGGATGTGGATGTGAAATCTTATATACTGTCGGAAGAAGAACTCAGCGGCAGACAGATTGGACACATAACCAGTGGGAGGAAATACAGGATCCGGAGGATCTTAAGGAGCGACGGGAGCATGGAAGATATCCAGGAGATCCTGCGTTTGAAGAGATAAAATCGAGAATCAGGAAGGAAAGATTACCAAACGTTGATATAAACATTTATGGTTTAGAGTTTGTAAAGGATAAAAGGCCTTATTTCCCGCCGGATCATATCATGGCCGGGAAGGGATGCAAAACAGGAAGACAGATTGATGATATCGATAGGCTGGTGAGAGAGTATCGCTTTTTTACAACAGACGCATCAAAATGGCAAAAACAAAAAGCGCGTTATCAAGTGTTTGATGAATATGGACAAATCAGAGAGATTGAGATACACTGGTATCAACATCCAGAAGTTGGAAAAGTAGAGGATAAAATAAAGTTTGATGAACACGACAGAATGTTTGTCGATGAATGGGAACGATGAAAGTTAAATATCTCGGAAATGGGACAGTAGGAGATTTTAAGAAGGGAGAGGTCTTAGAGGCTGAATATCCCAAGAGCCCTAAAACAAAAAGGGCAGTTGTAATAAGGGATAAAAGCGGTGAGAAGTATGGTTATCCCGCAAAATGGTTTGAGATAATTGAAGAAGATTTGGAAGGGGGCCGTAGTGAGCGCTGATAGTAAAAGGATAGCCTTCATCGGACTGGCTCAGGGAGAGGATAAACTCTTTGAAAGGGACTACAGTCTTACCCAGGTTAAAAACGGGCTCCAGATTGAGTACGACGAAGTAGTACAGAGGATCTCCACTGAGTTGGACGTCAGTGAATGCAACGATTCCGAGAACCTCCGAAGGGTCAAGAAAGCAGTGTGGGACACAGGCGCGACCACATCATGTATTGCAGACCGCCTGGCAAAAAAGTATGGGCTGAGGCCTGTCGATACCGGAGTCCTTTCAACAGCGACAGGCAGGGCCGAAGCGCCGATCTATATGTTGGATCTGCACCTCTTAAAGGATATCTCCATCAGGAATGTCAGGATATTCGGCAGCCCGATGACAAACAGGGATGTGGATTTTCTGATCGGGATGGACATTATTTCGAAAGGCAGATTTATTGTTGACAGCACTGGGGGAAAGACGACGGTCA
>CADAHD010000475.1 GCA_902787595.1 uncultured Lachnospiraceae bacterium | reverse complement strand
CCGTTCTTAAGGTCACGCTCTGCGTAGCAGTCGATGAAGGTAGAAGTACGGCCAAGGCTCATTGCTGCACCGTTCTGCTCCTTAACTGCGCACAGATAACCGAAATATGTGAACTGGATAGCTTCCTGTACGTTGGTAGCGGGCTTGGAAATGTCGATGCCGTAAGAAGCAGCCATTTCCTTCATCATCTTCAGAGCTGTCATCTGCTCGGAAAGCTCTTCACGAAGACGGATAACATCATCAGTCATAACACGGCCGGTGGAATCCTTCTGAGCCTGCTTGTCCTCGATCAGACGATCGATACCGTACAGAGCGATACGACGATAGTCGCCGATGATACGGCCACGGCCGTAAGCATCAGGAAGACCTGTGATTACATGGCTGGAACGGCATGCTCTCATCTCCTGATTGTAAGCATCGAAGCAGCCTGCGTTGTGTGTTTTTCTGTGAACTGAGAAGAACTCGCTGATCTCGGGATCTACGGTATATCCGTTATCTGCGCAAGCCTTCTCTGCCATACGGATACCGCCGTAAGGCTGCATTGAACGCTTGAAGGGCTTGTCGGTCTGGAAGCCGACGATCTTTTCCTTGCTCTTGTCCAGATATCCGGGGCCATGGGATGTAATGGTGCTTATCACCTTTGTATCCATATCAAGCACACCGCCTGCTTCGCGCTCCTGACGCTGCAGATCGAGTACCTGCTCCCACAGTTCCTTAGTTGCCTGTGTGGGACCTGCCAGGAAGGACTCATCACCGTCATAAGGTGTGTAATTCTTCTGGATGAAGTCGCGCACGTCGATCTCGTTCACCCACTTACCGCCGGTGAAGCCTTCCCATTCTGATCTCATTTCCTGACTCATTGCATTGCCTCCTATATATAAATAATAAGTTATTGATTCACGGGACTTTAGCCCCAATTACCCACTATTATATAAAATTATCCCTCTAATAGTCAATAAAAAACCGCCCCATTTTTACAATAATTTCTTAATTAAAGTGCCCAAATTGTTATGTCTACCATAAAGAGGGATCCTGCACTTCTTATATCGTAAAATAGCACGGTATCGGCGCCATGTCTGTAACAAATGTTACGTAGCGTATTTATATAAAATTGCATAGCATTCGTTGATCTTTTTACACATCTCCTCGGAACCGCCGGGATTATCGGGGTGATATTTTTTGATCAGCAGGTTGCGCTTTTCCTTTATTTCTTCTTCCGTAAAAGGAAGCTCCACATTAAAAATGGACTTGGCTTCATCCAGCGCCGCATTGCTGACATGCGGTTCCTTATCCGTCTTTACATGGGGACCGCCGCGCTTTGCGCGCTCACGCTCCGCCTCTTCCTCCATGCGCCGGCGCTTTCTTTCCGTATGCTCGCGGCGCTGTTCCTGCCTGGCCCTCTGTCTTGCCCTGGACCATTCTTCCTTTTGTCGCTGCTCTCTCTGCCTTTCAGCTGCAGCCCTTGCTTCCTCTGCTTTTCTTTCCGCCTCTTCCCTTGCCTTTTTCCGCTCCTCTTTCTCTTCTTCGCTCATTTCGCTCTTTCGCTTTTCGCGCTCGTAGCGCTTTATGCCGTGCCTGCACTCATCATAGCTTTTGGCAAACTGATAAGTAAAAGCTTCGAGGAACATAAAGAATGTATCCACGCCTTTCATCACGGGTTTATATAGAAGAAACGCTATAACGGCCAGAGCCGTTCCGCCCACGAGCAGGAGCATTGTATTCTTTCTCATCAGCCATAGCCCCAGTCCCACCAGAGCCAGCGTGCACAGTAAAAAAAGAGCTCTCCCTATGTCGCTGCGCTTTCTAAGCTTTCTGAGCAACATATGAAGGCCCTTTCCCGGAGCCGCCAGTATCATTTCGGTTTTTAACATAAACACATTGATGGGGGACATCGGGTCTCCGTTATCATCTGGGAACGATCGCATTGATCCTGAAGCTTACGGTCTTCTGTCCGATAAAATCACCGCAGCCTTTAAGGGTCACCTTCGCCGTACCCTGATCCTTATTGCAGACATAACTGCCCGGTACTATTTT
>CADAHD010000474.1 GCA_902787595.1 uncultured Lachnospiraceae bacterium | reverse complement strand
TGCCCAATACCATTATGCCGTCAACCCCGGAAGATATTGCCATCTCCATCAGCTCATCCGTCGAAAAATCCACATTCAGATTTGCCCCGAACAGTTCCACATAAACATTATGAGCCTCCGCGGCTTCCGCTGCCCCTTTATATACATGCTGCCAGAAAGAGGATGCGTTATCATCGCAGATCATCGCATAATACCTGTCATATATATGCGCATTCTCTTCCTCCTGTGACTTGACACGGTTAAGGCGCAGGAACATAAAAGCCACGCTCAGTATCGCAGCCGCACAAAAGAATGTTATACCCATATACAGAGGCATCCTCGAACGCATCAGGCACTTTCTCCCTTTTTGCAAAAATC
Organism: uncultured Lachnospiraceae bacterium; assembly: GCA_902787595.1. Next base: position 1,678 of record CADAHD010000474.1, on the reverse strand, counting down.
CCAAATATTTTATCATATTCCCGACGAAATTAACAGACTTAAAGCATATGGCGATATGACGCTTGCAGAAAAAAACGTTTTTTGTATAATAAAGCTCATGAAAGTGTTATCGGCGCTTAAAAACCTGATCACAAAAGAAACAAAGGATGAAAACGAATCAAAAAAGATGGCCGTTCTCATCCGGATATTATGTCTTACCCTGATCACTTTTTTTGCCGTATACGCGATAGGCTTCGTTATCATAGGCCGTTTTTCGGCCAGTCTCGGAAGTCTGCTGATGGCTTTTTTATATCTTTCGATATTCACCCTTTCCTTTCATGTAAGAAAAATGATACTGGTCTGGTCGTTTATCATCGTGACCACAGCCTGGGCACTGGGACTGCTCTGGCTCTTCGGCCCCGATTCATCCTTCCAGATCTTCCCGCCCTTTGTGATAATCATTTTCTTCTTTTCCAGCTATAAAAGCTTTACCCAGAAGGTCCTCTTCAGCCTGTCCACCTTTATAGTATATCTTGGAATGTCTTATCTGTACGGCAACCGTCCGCCGGTATATGAACTGAGCGCTGCAACAAGACACTGCCTGCGTGACAGCTGTATGTTCATAATCATCCTCTGTACCTGTATAGCTGCCCATATGTTTTCTAACGACAGCAAGATCATGGAAAAGAAACTGATAGAATACAACAAGCGTCTTAAGGAGAAAGCCAATACCGATCCTCTTACGGGGCTTAACAACCGCGGCATGGCAATGGAATATCTGCAGGAATTCATAAAAATAGCCGATTCCGAACCGTGCTCCTTATGCATATGCGATATAGATCATTTTAAGAATGTTAACGATACCTATGGACATGATATAGGCGACCAGGTGCTCAAAGCCGTAGCCGCTGCACTTATTGCCACCATAGGGGATAAAGGTTTCGTTGCCCGCTGGGGCGGAGAAGAATTCTTTATAGCATTTCCGGGGCTTAACGGTGATGACGCAAAAGATCTGCTCTACAGCGTACAGAGCGCTGTCCGCAAAACTGTAGTCAACACGACCGACCAGGTCGTTAAGGTGACTCTCACCTACGGACTCACCGAGTACGATAAGGACAGGCCTCTGAACGCAAACATCAAAGATGCCGATACCAAGCTCTACCTTGGTAAAGAACGCGGGCGCAACACTATAATCTATTAAGATCAGTGTCCGAGCGCTTCATCAGTTCTTATTTACCACTCTATTACAGGTTTCTTTCTCTCTTGATATCAAGACGCTCTTTTGCAAGGGTGATCGCTGCATTTACCATTACTCCCACTACCGCGATAAGAAGTATCACTGCAATATCTGAAATGCCTACAGCAGCAAGCTTAAGAAGTGAACGCATGGGCGGTATCACCAAAACAGCCAGCTGCAGCACTATACCGATCACGGTTATCACATTAAGAGCCTTGTTATTCCAGGATTCTTTGGTCGCAAAGGCCAGGCTGCCCTTTGTCTTGCACACATAAGCCATCAGCATCTCATTAATGGCAAGCGTGCTGAAACAGTAGGTCCTGCACATTCTAAGCAGTTCTTCATTCCCGCTGATATTTCCCAGGATATCGCCCATGCCGTATCTGGTTATAACAGGGAGCAGGAATGCCAGGAGTGCCACGCCGCCGCTGATAAGTCCCTGGATAACGATATTTAAGTAAT
>CADAHD010000473.1 GCA_902787595.1 uncultured Lachnospiraceae bacterium | reverse complement strand
AACATGCGACCTCAGAAAAGCCATGACCCCCACTAAAGCGGATTGTGGGTACAGGACACCGCTAACGCCCCGGCTGCACGGCTGTATTAGTATATCTTTTTACCCCCGGCTTGTCAACCGTTGCCGGTCTTATTTCCTGCGGCCCATGATGCGGAGCAGGCGAAGGAAGATATTGATGAAGTCCAGATACAGCTCAAACGCGCCGGAAAGAGCTATGGTTGCCATCATATCGGGTGTAGCATAAGCAACTGCCTTCTTTATCTTCTGGGTATCATAAGCGGTAAGAGCCACAAATACTGCCACGCCTATATAGGAGATGATCAGATCCAGGCCTTCGCTGTGAAGGAAGATAAAGTTTACGATCGAAGTGATTATAATGCCGATAAGAGCCATGATGCAGATGCTTCCTATGGAAGAAAGGTCCTTCTTGCAAACAAGCCCGTAAATTGCGGTTGCGGCGAACATGCCGGCAGTCATTAAGAATACAGCGCCTACAGAGCCCAGGTCATAAGCCCAGAAGATGATGCCCAGAGTAGCGCCCGTAAGGAATGAATACACGGTGTATAATATTGCGGTAAGTACAGCGTTGTTCTTTTTGATGGCGATATTGGATATTATGACAATAGCCAGTTCTGCTATTATCAGGCCATAGAATGCAAAAGGACTTGAAAAGATGATCTTTGCCAGCGCATTAGGCGCCGCAAAAGCCGCGATGGCCGTAACCACCAGAGCCGCCACCATATACAGGAAGGATTTGGCGATAACCTCCTGATGCATTAAAGCGTTTACCTGGCCAAGCACACTGCCCTGGCCTGCTGCGGGATCATATCCCATGTTGTTCTGATACTGATCCTGATTCTGTGCATAATACTGATTCTGCTGATTCTGTGTGTAATACTGGTTCTGCTGATCAAAACCCTGTGCCATAATTTTTTCCTCCTTTTCTTTTAGTGGCATAAATGCCGACTAACAGTATACCCTTTTATGTGGAAAATCGCAAGCTGTTCATGTTTCAAGCCTTTTACTGCCTGTTACGCTATAAATCTAAGGCCGTGAGTACGCGATCCGGCTGTGAATGGCAACTACTGCTTATCTTTTCTTAATCTTACAAAGAAGTCCGTGAGTATGGCGCTGCATTCCTCGCCCAGAATACCTTCCGTTATTTCCACCCTGTGGTTGAACTCCTTCATCTGCAAAAGGTTCACGACAGAGCCCGCGCAGCCGGCCTTGGGATTGCGGCAGCCCATGACCACACGGGGTATGCGGGCCTGGACTATGGCTCCGGCGCACATCTGGCAGGGCTCTAAGGTAACATACATGGTGCAGCCCTCCATCCTCCAGTCGCCTATCAGCTTTCCGGCGCGTTTCATGGCCGTTATCTCCGCATGCGAAAATGTGCTCTTATCCGTGTTGCGGCGGTTATAACCACGGCCTATCACTTTGTCCTCATATACAATAACGCAGCCTATGGGGACTTCCCCAAGGGCTGCAGCCTTCTTTGCCTGTTTAAGGGCTTCCTTCATATATCTTTCGTCGCTTTCCTGCTGCCTTAGCGCGGCTTCCTGCGCCTCTATGGCTTTGCGCTCGCGCCTGGCCGCCCTTCGCGCCCTCTTTCCGGCCATATCACTGCTCTCCTTTTTTCTTATGACGCTGCTCCACCATAAGAGCCAGCTTGAGCCTCATAGCGTCATCAAAATGCCTTATGTCCAGCCCGGTCTTTTTCTGCAGTTTTTCCAGATGATATACCAGGGTGTTCCTGTGCAGATAAAGCTCCCTGGCCGTCTCTGATATATTAAGATCCTTTTCCAGGAACCGCGTCACCATCTGCAGTTCTTCTTCATTAAGTCGCGAATGCATCTTGTTTCCGAAGCATTCGGCCAGGAAACGCTCGCAGCTCTTCCTGCTCAGATCGTTTACCAGACCGCCTATGCCCAGCGACGCATAGTCCGCTATCAGCCTTTCCTCGTAAAAGAGTTTCATTACATCCATGGCAAAACGCGCTTCCCTGTAACTGTCCAATAAATCTCCCAGTTCGCC
>CADAHD010000472.1 GCA_902787595.1 uncultured Lachnospiraceae bacterium | reverse complement strand
ATACAATATTGATGCTGATAAGCTCGAAGAGGCGTATTCCGCAGGCAGGACCAAGGCAGTGATGATAGCGCATACTCTGGGCAATCCCTTTGATCTGAAGACCGTCAGGGAGTTTTGCGACAGACACGGCTTATGGCTGGTAGAGGATAACTGCGACGCTCTGGGAAGCGAGTTCGATATGGGCGGAAATGTAAAAAAGACCGGAACCGTGGGAGATATCGGCACTTCCAGTTTTTATCCGCCCCATCATATGACAATGGGAGAAGGCGGCGCGGTCTATACCGACGATCCGCTGCTTCACCGCATCGTGCGCTCAATGCGTGACTGGGGCAGGGACTGCATCTGTGAGCCGGGGCAGGATAACCGCTGCGGACATCGTTATGACGGGCAGTTCGGAGAGCTTCCCGCCGGTTATGATCACAAATATGTTTATTCCCATCTGGGCTATAATCTTAAGATTACGGATATGCAGGCTGCAGTGGGCGTTGCGCAGCTTAAAAAGATGGACTCTTTCATAAAGCTCCGCAGGGAGCATCATGCTTATCTGTATGAAGGGCTTAAGGATCTTTCGGATAAGCTGATACTGCCTGTGGCTGCTGAGGGAAGCAATCCCTCATGGTTTGGTTTTATGATATGCTGCCGTGAAGGCATAGACAGAACGGCGCTGGTGCGTCACCTTGAGGGGGGCGGAATACAGACTCGCATGCTCTTTTCGGGTAATCTGATAAAGCATCCCTGTTTTGACAGCATTAGGGACAGGGAAGGGGAGAGATACCGTGTGAGCGGATCGCTTGAGAATACCGACAGGATCATGGAGAACGGTTTCTGGACAGGCGTATATCCCGGCATGACTAAAGAAATGCTGGATGTAACGATAGAAGAAATGCACAAAGGACTGGCGGGCTGAAAGAGTATATGGTGACGTTAAAGTGAATCTTAGAGACGCATATAAAAACAAAAAAATCCTCATAACCGGCCATACCGGCTTTAAAGGCAGCTGGATGCTGAAGCTGTTATCCGGGCTTGGCGCGGAAACATATGGCTACAGTCTGGAAGCGCCTACGGAACCTTCACTCTTTAAGCTTATAGGTCTGGACAGGGCTATGGGAGACAGAAGCCGCATCGCGGATATAAGGGATCTTGACAGCCTCATGGCTTTTATGTCGGAAGTGGAGCCGGATATAGTAATACATATGGCGGCGCAGCCGATAGTCCGTACTTCGTATGAGGATCCTGTGGGAACTTATGAGATAAACGTGATGGGAACGGTGAATGTTCTGGAAGCCGTAAGGCAGTGCCCGTCCGTCGGATCGGTCATCAATGTTACTACTGATAAGGTCTATATGAACCGTGAACGTGATGAAGGATACAGGGAGGATGAGGAGCTTAAAGGCTTCGATCCCTATTCAAATTCCAAATCCTGCTCTGAACTGGTTACTTACAGTTATGTGCAGTCTTTCTTTAAAGACAGGGATATAGCCGTAAGCACGATGCGGGCCGGAAATGTTATAGGCGGAGGCGATTTCGCAAAGGACCGTCTTATACCCGACTGCGTCAGGGCAGTGGCTTCTGGAAAACCCATAGTGCTGCGCAATCCTGATTCGATCAGGCCGTACCAGCATGTGCTGGAGCCTGTATATGCATATCTGTATCTGGCAGCGGCCCAGCTTGCGGATAAGAGCCTGGCCGGTAATTATAACGTGGGCCCCGAGGAGAGCGACTGCCTGCGGACCCTGGATATGGCTGAGCTGTTCTGCACGCAGTGGAATAAGCTGGCAAAAGAATACGAAGGATTAAATCATGCTGCGACGGAATGCAGACCGGACGGAGGTCCGCACGAGGCAAAGCTGCTTAAACTTGACTGCAGTAAGATAAAGAACGTGCTTGGAAGAAAGCCGCGCTGGGACAGCGCAGAGGCGGTAAGAAAGACCGTGGAATGGGCCGCGGCATATGTTAGCGGCGCAGATGTCGATGCAGTGTGCGCAAAGCAGATAAATGAGTATTTTGAATTTCTGTAAAAAAATACTTGAAATCTTTGAAAT
>CADAHD010000471.1 GCA_902787595.1 uncultured Lachnospiraceae bacterium | reverse complement strand
ACATCCCGTTTTATGCCGGAGAGGATCAGGTATATCTCCCTTTTCTTGGCATTATTCTGACCTCACGGTTTGCCAAAGAGGAACGGGTAAACATCGAAAGTATGACTTCGGCCGCTCAGTTGGTTTTCCTGAGATTATTATATACTCAGAAAAAAGAGTTTTCGAAGAGTGAACTGGCAGCGGATCTGAGCCTTGATCCGGTATATGTTACAAGAGCAACAAAACAGTTAAATGCCATGGGGCTGATAAGTGAGAGGCGCCGGGGCAAATATACTTTGCTTGAGAGAACGCTGGATTCGCATGCGTTTTATGAAGAAGGAAAGAAATATCTGAAGAACCCGGTAAAAGAGACTTTTTATACATTCCGATCTGCGGATACAGATAAACTGCCGTATAGCGGGCTGAGCGCATTGTCAGAATACAGTATGTTAAACCCTTCGGATATAATAAGCCGCGCTCTATATAAAGGTGATCAAAGAATAGGGGAGTTGGAGCGTATTGATGAACCGGAATGGCAGGATCCGGGTAAGATATGCTGTATAGAGATATGGAATTATGATCCTGAGATTTTTTCTGAAGATGGGAAAGTTGACAGGATTTCATTGGCCTGTGCTTTTGGGCGGAATACTGATCCGCGTATAGAAAATGCGATAGATGAAATGCTGGAGGATATGAAATGGCTATAATAGGACTGGATAAGTTTGCGGATTTCTTTAAGGGGTATGAGGAGTGCTATACGATCATTGGAGGTACTGCCTGTGATATCCTCCTTTCTGATCAGCCTGGTGGATTCCGGGTGACAAAAGATATCGATATGATCATACTGTTTGAGGACAGGTTTTCGAATTAGATATTGCATTTGATGCCTGTATAGGCATACGCAGGGATGCGGAGTTCCTTGATGGCAGAATACGTAAGATCGCGGCAGAATATACAGACTGGAGATATGGTGACAGTACCGGTTCAGATGAATACTATTTTGCTATGAAAGAAATGAAACCTGTAAAACTGATCGTGGTATTAGCAGGAGGATTTATTATTACGGTCTGTATGATACAGATGATGAATACCTTACAGGCGGACATGCGCCTTAGAAAGAAGGAATTATGGCTTTATGATGTGGTTGGCATGGATCCGGCGGACCGTTTTAAAATGCAGCTGATAGAACATGGTATGGTAGCTGCTGCGGCTATTATTGCAGGTATGATAGCAAGCTTTGCGGTTAGCTTTATTTTTATCAAAGAGCTGATGGCCCTGGACTGGAAAGGGCAGGAATTCATATATCGCTGGCCCTGGCATATTGCATTATTGCTGTCAGTCGGGATACTGGGGGTAATGTATATCGTAAACAGGATAGAACTAAAAAGAAGTCAGCGGAACGGAAGGTAGTTATTGCATAATAAGAGTTGAGATATACTTATCGTATTTGGTCTGTTCGGGATTATAGCAGCGGTGAACCTTATGGAGTGGAAAAGAAGTATGCAGGACGGAAAAAGATAAGTGTTATTTCACATGAGGCGATATCTGCCCGCAATATTTTCTAAAGTATCCCTGTTATATAAGTGAATGATGTGCGTGAAACGAAAAAGATGTAATCAGTGAAAAATACTATTGACAATACAGACCATCAGTGATAGTCTCAATACAGACCATCCCCAATGGTCTATATTGAATAAGGAGGATGATCATGGGAGATATACAGCTTGGAGTTATCGAGAGCAGATTTGCAGAGATGATATGGGAGAGGGAGCCTATTACAAGCCATGAGCTGGTCAAGCTTACGGCGGAGGAATTCGGATGGGCAAGAACGACCACGCATAACGTGATACGTAAGCTCTGTGCCAAGGGAGTGTTTCAGAATAACGGAGGTACAGTAACTTCCGTTTTATCCAGAGAACAATTCTATTCGCTGCAGAGTGAACAGTTTGTGAATGATTCCTTTGATGGATCGCTGCCGGCATTTATTGCCGCATTCACAAAGGGCAGAAAGCTTACACAAAAAGAAGCGGAAGAGATTCGCAGGATGATCGATGAAGCGGAGGAA
>CADAHD010000470.1 GCA_902787595.1 uncultured Lachnospiraceae bacterium | reverse complement strand
TACAGGACAGCTTTATCAAACTGCTGGCAGAGAAGCCAGGAAACCCCGGAACACTAAGAGACGGGGCTTTGTTTGTTGTGGGTGATCCCAAACAGTCTATTTACAGATTCAGAGGGGCGGAGCCTGAAGTATATTTTAAGACCGGAGACTGGATGAGAGGGTTGGATAATGCTTATGTATGCAGTCTCTCGATCAATTTCAGGTCGGATCCTTCTATCATAGATTGGGTAAATGCTTCATTTGCTGCAAAGAATATAACTGTCGGTAAAGCTTATGTTCCAATGATCGCCGCGCCTGTCAATTATCCTGCGCCGTCAAATAATGCTAAGCTGATATCGGGCATATATTTGTTGGATGATGTTAATGCGAAGGATAAAAAAGACGGCGTGGATGCGGAGAATCTCTGCAAGCTCATAAAAGGCATGACAGGGATATGTGAAATAAAGGATCAGGGAAATATAAGAAAAGTACGGTATTCGGATTTTCTTGTTCTATGCGCAAATATGTCGGGGATGGAAGTATATGCGCGGAAGATGCAGGAGTATGGTATCCCCTTTGTAATGAACGGGGAGATTAGATCATCCGGGTATTATTTCATTAATGCATTTATCAGGGTGTATGCTTTTTTGGCGGAGCCTTACGAAAGAAAAGCCGTTGCAGGAGCTAAAGAGTGTCTTTTGGTTTCCGGAGCAGAGGATGAGTCCATGAATATGGAGATACTGATGAATATGCGCAAAGATACCCGTAATATGTCGGGCTACGGCTGCCTTAAGTATCTTATGGAGCATATAGGGCTTATCATTAAAAAGGATGATACAACGGATATATATACTAATGCAGCCCTTCAGCGAAGGCTTACGCAGATGACGGAGTATGTTTTGTCTTCTGCGCACGAAAGCAGATCATCGGTGCTGAGCAGCCTGCAAAAGTTCTCTGAAGGAAAGATAGAAAGGGAACTGATAATGGAAGAGGATCAAGATGTGGTCAGGTTCATGAACCTTCATAAAGCCAAAGGACTTGAGGGACGTATAGTGATATGGACCAACAGGACCGAAAACAGATCCTTCAAGAATGGGGAATATCTGAGCGGAGGAGATTTTTATCCTGCATTGGTTGATAAAAACGATCATAATTCTACTTCGGTCTGGTGGGCGTATAACGGCGATAAGGGAGTGGAAGACAGAGCCCAAAATGATGATTCATGTGAAAGGATAAGACTTGAGTATGTTGCGGCTACAAGAGCTATAGAAGCGCTGATCTTTATGACAGATATGAAAAGCGAAGGTGAGAGTCTCTTCAGTGACGGGTATGATATGGGGCAATGTTTAGATGCGTCACCCTTTGCTTGTGGCCAAAAGAGTACGGCTCAGAATAATCCGTCAAAACTTACAGAGCGTACTCTGAAAGAACTAAGAACAGATGCAAAAGAAGCAAAGAAGTATTCCGTCAGTAAATATCGGGCTGTGAGTCCAAGCGAGCTGGAGGATAAGAGCGCCGGAAAAGATGTGAAAAAAAATGATGAAAGCACTGGTCGTGTAAGAGGGAATATTATCGGACTCTCAATGCACAGATGCTTTGAGCTGGTGCTTGAGCGTGGCGCTGTAAATGATGATACCATGGCTGTATGTATCGCTCAGGCTCTTAATGAGAATAGCGAGAACATCCCGGAAGACGAGTTTGTGGATTACAGGAAGTTTTTGGAAGATGCGCTCAAAGCATTTGTAAACTGGTTTAATGACTGGGAAGTTTATAAGAAAGCAGAAAAGATATATACCGAACTGCCTTTTTCCTACATGATAGAAGAAGCAGGCAAGCCGCCGGTATGGATGCATGGTGAAGCTGATCTGGTGATAAAATGTAATGATGGTACTGCTTATATCATCGATTATAAATCAGATGATGATACCGGCTATCCCGATGAGGACAGCTTCAGACAATACCTTTTTAAGAAGTACACGCCACAGGTGATAGAGTATAAAAAAGCCATAAGCGGTATCTTTGAAAGCCACAGGTGATAGAGTATAAAAAAGCCATAAGCGGTATCTTTGAAATACCTGCGGAGAAGATAGGTTTATCGCTGGTATCATTCTCATACAAGATAACTGGGGACGGCTCCATGGGGCTCAGGATAACGGATATCTGAAGACAGTCATCCTGAGTGGCCACGGCTATCCTGAGCTTCTAAGGTCATCCTGAGCGGCCCCCCGGTCATCCTGAGCGCAGCGAAGGATCTTATCAATGACTGAATTAACTATAATGCTTCAGCCCTTCCTTCAGAGCATCCTTTACCCGCTGTGCTGATTTGTCCGGAGAGACGATGATAACATCCCTGCAGTATTCCGTGGCGAAAAGTTCCATG
>CADAHD010000469.1 GCA_902787595.1 uncultured Lachnospiraceae bacterium | reverse complement strand
GTTGTAAAAATATAAAACGTATACCGAAGTCGGATTATTATAAAAAGCTCAATTCGGATAAAGGCAGTTACAGAAAAAAGGGATCCGATCATAATTGCCAGACACCCGTAGAACGTATGGACAGCTGTAAGGAACTGATAGCGCAAAAGGGTTATCCTTATGCGGATCAGTATATCATCCTGTATGGTGATAACAATATAATCTATGACGGACAGCACAGGGCGGTGTGTCTGTGGGAAGCAAACGGCGGGGATATGGAGATACCGGTTCAGCGTTATATTTTCAAGGGATACCGTCATAAGAACGAAGCGATGCTCAGTTCGCCTTTTGCAGGGGTGTATAGGACCTGGCATGGATTCTTTGATCCGCAGAATACACCGGCCAAGACACTTGGACGCTGGAAGCAGCGTATAGGCAGGATAGTTTATTTTCCCTTCAGGAGAAAGATAAAGAGCTTTTTTTACCGGGTTTTCCTGGCAAAGAAGCTTGACGCTTATAAGAATATTTTGGAACAGTGATCTTTGTTTATGTTTAGCTTAAAAGATCTTAAAAACAGATATAAAAGTCTGCCCGATCAGGTAAAAGCAGCCCTTTGGTTTACTGTCAGTAATTTTATCCAGAGCGGTATATCATATTTAAGTACCCCGGTCTTTACCAGGATAATGTCTACCGGAGATTACGGTATTTTCAGTGTCTATATGACATGGCAGAATATCGTTTCTATCTTTGTGACGCTTAATCTGGCTTCGGGAGTGTATATGAGGGGCCTTATCAAATACGATGATGACAGGAAGAAGTTCACGGCATCCGTGCAGGGACTCTTCGTTCTGCTGTTTTTGCTTTATCTTATTCCCGCAGTGTTTTTCCTGGATGGCTTAAGCGATATCCTGGCGATGCCGCGCGGCTACATACTGGGAATGATGACGGATCTGTTCTTTGTCATGAGCTTCCGTTTCTGGAGCGTAAGGAAGCGCGTGGATTATGAATACAAAAGGATGGTCTTTCTTACCCTGTTTAATGCCCTGTTAAAGACCGGCCTGGAACTGTTCGCGGTGATAAAGTTCAAAAACGGGGCAGCGGGTCGTATCTATGCCTTGGTCATTGCCGATGTTATCAGTTTCGGCTGGCTGTGGGTAAAGATGTTCATAGATACGATAAAGGATTTCTCTCCTAAGTACTGGAAGTATTCGCTGGGTTATAATATCCCTCTGGTGCCTCATTATCTTTCGCAGGTTATAATGAACCAGTCTGACAGGATCATGATAAAAGATATGTGCGGAGAGGATGAAGCCGGAAAGTACTCTCTGGCATATAACCTGGCAACAGCAGTACAGATACTGAGCCAGGCTATACTGAATGCCTATAATCCATGGATGTATCAGCAGATAAAGAAGAAAAACTATAAAGAAGTCAATGCATTTTCGATGCTGCTGCTTTATCTTATAGCGGCGCTGTGCCTTATGCTGATGCTTCTGGCACCGGAGGTAATGTGGATATTTGCTCCACAGGATTACTACGAAGCAGTTAAGATAATCCCCTGTGTGACCATCAGTGTTTATTTTGTGTTCCTGTACAGCCTTTATGCGAATTTTGAATTTTATTTTGAGAAAAACTCGTATATGATGGTGGCGTCTTCCGTAGCGGCCTGCCTGAACATATGGCTCAACATGATCTTTATCGGATCCCACGGATATATGGCTGCGGCATATACGACGCTGTTCTGTTATATAGCGTATACGCTGTTCCATTACGTGGTCATGAGACTGATAGTATATAAGGAAACGGGGCTTAAGAGTATATATGATGACGGGAAGATATTCTTATTATCGGCGGGACTGGTGGCGCTGAGCATACTGTTCTTTGTTCTGTACGATCATATCATCATCCGTTATCTGTGCGCATTTGTGCTGCTGGCTGTCCTGATATGGAAGAGGGAAACGATACTGACAGAGCTTAAAAAGAATAAGCTGTCCGGAGGAAAGCATGGGAAGTAAGGGATTTATAAAAAAATGGGACGATCTTGAGAGTTTCTTTCGTGCCATGAACGCCGAAGGCGGATAT
>CADAHD010000468.1 GCA_902787595.1 uncultured Lachnospiraceae bacterium | reverse complement strand
AAGCTGTAATACTGCCAAGAACGGTGATATTGTAGTTGCACTCATAGATGATTCTGCCACGGTAAAGACATTCTATAAAGAAAAAGACCACATACGTCTGCAGCCCGAAAATGACAATATGGATCCCATCATTGTTGATGAATGCACCATTTTAGGCAAGGTATTCGGAGTGTTCAGGCTTTATAAGTAATATGGTATATTCCTTTCCATTCCCATAAAAAACGGCAGGTCAATGAAGTTTCAAAGACCTGCCGTTTCCTTTTGTTTTCTTTGCTGTTTATATTTCTTTGGGATCAACGCTTTTGCCGTCTTTCCATATCCTTTCAAGATCATAGAACAGGCGGTTTTCCTTATCAAATACATGGACTATGACATCGCCGTAATCCATAAGTATCCAATTGGCATTCATATATCCTTCTATCTGCCTGGGAGCCACGCCGGCCCTGCCAAGGCGCATATCGATCTCATCGGTTATAGCCTGCACCTGGTTCACATTGTTGCCGCTGGCTATGATAAAGTAGTCGCCAAGGCTTGATACTTCGGCAATATCCAGTACGCGTATATCCTCAGCTTTTTTTTCTTCCATTGCATCGATGATGATGCGTGCCATTTCCTTTGATTCCATGATTACTTAACCTCTCTTTCACAAAGCTCTGAATAGTATTCAAAAGCCTCTTTTGTGTGTTCTTCTATCGGCTGTCCCTTATCGTTTAAATGCTGCAGTGTATGTTTTAGTATCAGATATACAGCTTTATCAAGATCCTTATATATTAACGGTCTGATCTCTTCGTAACAAGAAAGCTGTTTTCTGTTGGGTTCTATAAAGTCTGCGGAAAAGATCACAGCTTCCATAAAACTCATATTCCTGCAGCCGGTGGTATGCCAGCGTATAGAACTTAATATCTCTTCGTCGGTAACTCCGTATTTCTCTTTAGCCAGTACCGCACCGAGTTTGGCGTGTATCAGATATGGATGCTGTTTTTCCATTTCGGACAGTTCCACATTATATTTTTTAATGTATTTATCGCGCTTATCATCGTCAAGGCATTTGGCGCAATCATGTAAAAGTCCTGCGGTATAAACACGTGACAGCTCTTCTGTGCTGCCGTGTCCGTGTGATAAGAACAGATTGCAGGCTGTATAAGCCACTCCCAATGAATGCTCATAGCGTGCGGCGTCCAGTTTCTTTCTGAGCAGGGCGCGCAATTCTTCGTCGTTATATTTTTCGCTGCAGCTAAGCATGTGATTTGATCCTTTGTGTTTGACGGCTTTGCCTTAGCCGGCAGGGTTTATTTAGGCAGTTTGATCTCGGGCTCATCCTTGAAAGGCTTATACAGGACGATCTTTCTTCCGATGATCTCCACAAGGGTAGATCCGCTTCTTTCGGCAAGGGCTTCTCCCATTGCAAAAGGATCTTCAACTGCGTTTTTCAGCACTGAAAGTTTTACTATCTCCCTGTTATTGAAAGCTTCTTCTACCGCCTGTACTATCTCAGGCGTTAAGTTGCTTTTTCCTATCTGGAAAAGAGCCGTTTCTTTTGAAGCAAGACTTCTTAAATATGCCCTCTGTTTACTTGTAAGTTTCATGATAGCACGCTCCTACTTATAATAATCAAATGAGAATCCGTACATTCTCACAGTGTCGCCATCTTCGATCCCCAGTTCCTCCAGCTGTTCCAGTATGCCGTTATCCTTAAGGAAGTTCTGGAAGAATACAAAGCCCTTTTCGGAATCCAGGTTCGTATAACCAAGCATCTTTTCGATACGCGGTCCTTCCAGTACATATTCATCGGCAGCTTCATCGTAGCTTACAGTGAATGGTTCGTTGCTGATCTTTAAAGCGTTGTCCGGATCATATTCGGCAGCGAATATATTGGACTGCTTGGGCATGGCGGAAAGCATTTCCCAAACTTCGTTTATCAGTTCCTTTGTGCCTTTTCCGCTGACTGCGCTGATCGGGAATACCTTTACGCCTTCGGCTTTAAGAGTCTCCGTTAAGCGTTCTATCGGATCGGGTGCATATATCAGCTCTCCGTCTTCATCTATATCAACGGCTTCAGGCTCTTC
>CADAHD010000467.1 GCA_902787595.1 uncultured Lachnospiraceae bacterium | reverse complement strand
TTCTGCTTTCTTTTTCTTCTTTTTCCCGGACGTAGCTTCTGCTGTCTCTTCCTCAGGCTCAGGTTTATCGAGCGAAAGCGGGAAGTTCAATATACTCTCACGCCCGAAGTTTATCACGCATACATAAGCTTTTTTCTTATCCATGCGCTTCATCACATACAAAAGCTCCGAACTGTCGTCGCAGTAAAGCCACTCATAATTATCGCGTTCGTACTCACGTGCATATAAGACTTCGTTGTTACGGTACAGTCTCTGCAGATCGCATACCCAGTCGTAAAGTCCCTTGTGCTGCTTTTCCTTAAGCAGCTCAAATTCGACCTCTCTGGATTCATTCCATTCCGTGCGCTCGCCCAGCTCGTTGCCCATGAAGGAAAGCTTCTTTCCGGGATGCATGTACATATAAGCATAATATGTCCTGATCTGGGCAAACTTCTCTTCCTCACTGCCATGCATCTTCTCAAGTATGGTACCTTTTCCGCCCACCACTTCATCATGCGACAGCGAAAGGATAAAGCGCTCCGTATAATAATACCACATCGAGAACGTAAGCTTGTGATAATTGGCCTTTCTCTGCTCTGCGGGAAGTGAAAGGAAATACAGACTGTCATACATCCATCCCATATCCCATTTGTAATCAAAGCCCAGACCGCCATCGGCAACAGGCTTTGTCACACCGCCCTGCCATGAAGATGAATCCTCCGCAAAGAGCATCACCTTAGGATATTTCTTTTTTATCATCGTGGTAAGCTTACGCGCAAAGGCCATGCCTGCCGCATTCTCTCCCCTGCCCTGCTCGCCGTCATTATATATCAGGCAGCTTACCGCATCCACGCGCAGTCCGTCCACATGGAATTCACTTATCCAGTAATCGGCGGCGGAAAGCAGGAAGCTGACCACCTCCGGTCTCTTATGGTTAAACACGCAGGTTCCCCACTGGCTGTCGCGGTAATCCTCATACAGCCTGGTGGTATCATAAAGCTTCATGGCAAAGTCATCCAGCGCAAAGTGTACCGGCACATAATCCATGATCACGCCCAGTTCCGCCTTGTGGCACTCATCTATCAGATATTTAAGATCTGCGGCACTGCCGTAACGGCAGGTGGGTGCAAAATACCCTGTAAGCTGGTACCCCCATGATCCGTCAAAAGGATACTCACACAAAGGCATCAGTTCTATATGCGTATATCCGCTCTTTTTTGCATGCTCTATAAGCGGGGCAGCGATCTCACGGTAGCTGTACCAGCCGTGTTCATCATCGGGATTACGCTTAAACGCTCCCAGATGGGCCTCATATATCGAGAGCGGCTTATCCTTGCAGTCGCTGCGGTTCTTCATCCATTCGTCGTCGCTAAAGCTGTACTGCTTAAGGTCCACTATCTTTGAGGCACTGCCCGGGCGCAGTTCCGCGCCGAAAGCATAGGGATCGGCGTGTTCCGCCCTCCAGCCGTTATCACCGTAGATAACATATTTATACAGATCACCGGGCTTTGCCTTCTTTATCGTGATGCTCCATACTCCCTTGTCATCACGCTCCATCGGCTCTTCTGTCCAGCTGTTAAAATCTCCGAAGATGTTCACTCCCCTTGCCCCGGGAGCATAGGTCCTGAATACCGTCCCGCTCTTGGATACATGAGCGCCGAAGTACTCATAAGCTTTGAGTGCGGATCCTTCCATAAATTCCTGCATCAACACATCCCTGTTCATACTGTTTCTCCTTGATCATTTTTACGGCACATGCCTAAACCGGCTGTCTTTGTATACCGTGATCTTAATTTATCGTAACATAGCCGATGCGCAGCGGTCCGGTCACATCCGTATGCTCACTCACTTCATAGGTCTGCTTAAGACCTTCATAATAGGCGCCGCCGACATCAGTCCCTTCACCGGCCACATCGTTTAAGTATACCATATATTCATGTACAAGTGTCTCTTTTTTCATGTTTTCTTCGATAGCCTCTACGGTGAGACCGGTAGAGAGCTTTTCGCGCTCACTCATCTTAAGATATTCCCGCTCTGCTTCGTAGTGCAGATCCTTAAACGCATCCTCATCCGGCATAAAACCCGCATGCTGC
>CADAHD010000466.1 GCA_902787595.1 uncultured Lachnospiraceae bacterium | reverse complement strand
CCCAGTTCTTTTTCAAACACTTCCGGAACAAAACCTTCAAACACCCTTGAGCTCCCCAAAAAGAGCATGTCTGCCTCAAGCCCTTCCTTCTCATACTGCTCAAGCTCATACTTAAAATACATGGAGCTGTTTACCGATAAGAGAAAATAAGAAAAAACAGCTTCAAAAGCGATCAGAAAGCCGCACACGCACACAAGCATCCATACTGCTTTAAATTTCCTGCTCTTAAAAATTCGCATACATAAATCCCTGTGAAATATCTGCCCCTTTTATCATAAGGGCTATCATTACTATCATTGCGCTGTATGCAAATGCACGCAGCACTATAGGACATGCGGTCTTTACCTTCTCCCATTTACCGCGCTCCACTAAGATATCGACGGTAAACATAGCAACTACGCCTATACCCGCCAGCACTATCTCCTCACGGAACATATCCAGCAAAAAAGCCGACGGCTGCGTTATCAGTGATATCCTGAAATCTGCAAAGGTATGTCCTATGGTAGAAACCGCCGCTCCCAGATCCGGAGCCACGGAAAAGAATCTGAAAAAGCTGATCAGCATAAAAGTTCTGATCATGCAAAAAAGTTTCCAGCCAAAGCTCTCTGACCTGATATGCAGTTTGTCTTTCCAGGCCGTATAGGTATCGGAAAGCTGCATGGTGGAACACATCACTATCAGGTTTAAATAACCCCAGGCAAGGTAGGTCCAGTTGGCTCCGTGCCATAATCCGGTGGCCGTCCATACAAAGAGCATGGCAAAGTATCCGGAAATAAGCTTGCCCAGCTTAGGCCCCCATTTCCCCCTGGCCCACTTTGAGAGCTTCATTCCTGCCTTGCTCATCGACGCCGGATAGAAAACATAATCCCTGAACCACTTTCCCAGGGTGATATGCCATCTGCGCCAGTATTCATCAACTGTCTTTGCAAAGAAAGGCTGTTTAAAGTTTTCTTCAAGCCCTATGTCCAGTATGCGGCAGAATCCGCAGACTATATCCATATAGCCCGAAAAATCCGCATAAAGCCTGATGCTGTACAAAAAGATCGCAAATATTATCTGTATGCCGCCATATTCGTTATAGGAGCCCAGGATCATATTGACCGTAGATGCCGTAGGATCAGCGATCACCACTTTTTTAAATGCGCCCCAGATAATGCGCGCCGTGCCTTCACACAGACGCTGCCAGGAAAATGAATTGCCCCTGAACATTGACTTGGATAATTCACCGAAACGGCTGAAAGGCCCCTGTATCATATGGGGAAAGAATGCCAGAAAAGTAAAATACTTAAGGAAGTTCTTTTCCGCAGGATATTTTTTCCTGTAGATATCAACTACATAACCTATGGCATGGAAGGTATAAAAGGACATTCCCAGAGGAAGCACCCAGCTGAAACCTTCAAAGCTTATAGAAGGAACGAATACTGACGCCAGCGCGACCACATTACCCGCAATAAAGTTTCCGTATTTGAGCACAACCCATGAAGATATGATAAGAAGTATGGTAAAGAGGGCGATCGTCTTCTTCCGCCCCATGCGGCGCCTGCGCTCCGCTTCCTTATCCTCTGCCGTTTCCAAAGCCGCGGCTTTTTCTGCTTTGGCATTTGCAGCCTGCTGCTTTGCAGACAGATTTTCTCTTTCCAGCAGCAAAGCGCCGCAATAGCTTACGATCCCCGCCGCCAGAAGAAATACTATGTACTTTACACCGTAACTGATATAAAAAACAATATTGGCAATAAAAAGCACAAACCACTGTGCCTTCTTAGGTACTATAAAGTACAGCAGCACAGTGATCAGTGCAAATTTAAAACATGCAAGGGATACAAGCGACATTCCGCTCTTACCTTATTCTGACTTGATTTTTTGGATCAGCGCATAGAGCGCCGCAGCAGAATTAAAATTCTCGGGCAGCAGATCGTCAACATTGATCTCTACTCCAAAAGCATCATTCACTTCGCTTACTATGGAGATGATATCGAAGGAGTCCAAAATCTCGGCATCGATCAGGTCAGTTGCGGTCTCGAAATCTACATCAGGCCTTATGCCCTTCATTATCTCTATAAGTTCTTCCATTATCCTACT
>CADAHD010000465.1 GCA_902787595.1 uncultured Lachnospiraceae bacterium | reverse complement strand
CTTATTTTCTGCGCAGCCTTTATGGCCGTTTTCTCAGCCGGGATAGTGCCTGTGGCGGCATCTGATACGGATGAGACCACGATCGGTGAAGACACGGATGAGACCATTACCGACGATAAAGATGGTCGTCCGCTGAAAATGTCACATAACATATATATGGATCCCGATATAAACGACGGAAGCGGCGAATACCGCGCGTTCCAGATTGATTTTTACGGGGATCAGACTCCGGAAGATACCTACTGGGCTCTATGCAACTGGGATATGAAAGGTGGTTTTGGCGCATACAGCGGATTACAGAACCGTACGGATGGAAAGAAAGCCATCCTCTCCTTCTGGGAAGGTGAGAAAGACGGAGCCACCCTGCGTGCCAACAGGATCTTCCCGACCGGAGAAGCATCCAACTTTGGCGGAGAAGGCGACGGAACACATTGGATCGCAGATTACAACTGGACCACGCACGAATGGTATCGTATGCTCCTGTATTGCTGGGATGACGCAGAAACAGGAAGGACGTTTGTAGGGCAATGGGTCAAAGAGCTCTCAAGCGGCCGGTGGACGCTTATGTCCATATTTGATACCAATCTCTATGATTCAGCAATAACCGGAGCGCTTTCACAGTTCCAGGAAAACTATGAAGCAAACACCGATTATCTGCCCAGAAGCTTCCGGGTAAAGAATATCTATGCTTATGACCGGATCGATCTGAAATGGCTTTCCCTGGACAAATCACATTTATCTTATGATTACCCCGAATGGGGATTTAATACAGCCGGTACTCACGAATTCGGATCGGCTAACGGATATTTCTGGGGACGCGCAGGTGAATACGTTTCAGATCAGGCCGGATATGATGCATCACAGCCTCTGTATATTAATGCCGCTATCGTCCAACCCTCGCAGCCGGAGACAGAAGCTTCTTCCATATCGGATATAAAAGCAGAGAACAGTCAGGGATATATAAAGCTGAGCTGGACTGTCGATCCCTGTCTGGCTCCTGTGATCTCAACACGTATCCGTACTTTTGATCTAAACGATGTTCAGACTTCCGATAATACCTATACCCGCCCGTATATCAACAGCCGTGAGATCAAGGTTGCCTATTCAAGGACTTCGAAAGTTCTGATAGATACATGCGATGTCTATGGTGCAGAAAAGAGTTATTCCGTAAGCATTTCAAGAACAGAAGAACCGGTTTCCGATAAGATAACAAAAGTCATAAATGTACCGCTGAAAGACAAAACCACCCGTCTAACGATAGAATATCTTCCTTCCACGTCCTACCAGGGATCGGCTCCCAAACCGGAAGATATATTGAATGCCCGTATCCTGGTAGAAAACGCTTATGACGATCAATACTATCGTTATATATCCGCACGTTTTAAAGGTTCCACCAAAAAAGGCTGCGGAGAAGCAAGCTTTTATCCCGAGTTATACATAAACAAAAAAACAACTGATGCTCCGGCCCTTACAAAAGCCGAAAAGAAGGAATTAAAAAAGACCTTAAAGGCACTGAACAAAGCCATGAAAAAAGATAAGTGCCGTTTTGAGATCACACCAAGAGAACTTGTATCGGAAAACATCGATATACGCTACAGCGAATCCAAAAAAGGTAAGGTAACGATAAAAAAGATCACGATGATCATTGACCTGAACGGTTCTGAAAAGAAACTCAAGCTTTCAAAAAAAGACTATAAAGCAGAGATCAATAAAGAAGACCGTATAATAACCATTACAGGACGCCGGCATTTCAGCGGAGAAGTTACCATGCATTATTGAAATCGATACCGATACGGGTGCAGATGATGCATCTGCTCTCATCCTCGCTGCAAAAGATCCTGATATCGAAATAGAAGGTGTAACGGTTTTAGCCCGAATAAAAAAGCTGCCATGCGGCAGCTTTTTTTATACACAGGGTGCGATCTTATCTTCCACGCGTGATCGCTATTTATCCAGTATCTCAGCCGCTTCTTTCATCAGCTGTATTATCGGCAGGTGCTGTGGACATACACGCTCGCACTGTCCGCATCCTATACAGTCGGAAGCTTTTCCGCCTCTGCCCGCCACACCTCTGTAGAAGT
>CADAHD010000464.1 GCA_902787595.1 uncultured Lachnospiraceae bacterium | reverse complement strand
CCCGTACTTGGTTGTTGCAAGCTGGCCGGCATTGCAGTGGGTAAGAAGGCCGTCCCCCTTTTTTAGAAGACTAAGGGCGTTCTCCCCGATCCTTTTGCACATATCCGTATCTTCCGCCTTGATGGCAAGGGCCTCACTCTTAAGTGTTTCCAACAATTCGGTTACGGATGCATATCCGCTCTTCAGCGCCTTGTTCTCCATTCTGTTTAGTGCCCAGGACAGGTTGACAGCCGTCGGCCTTGAAGAATTAAGATATTCTTTTTTATCATGCAGCAGCTTAAGGAAGCCATCCCTGTCGTTTGTGCCTGAACGCGACATGATAACATAGAGGCCGATCGCTGCGGCAACGCCTATTGCCGGGGCTCCCCGTACCTTTAAAAGGTAGATCGCGTCCCATATGTCCTCCGCCTCGGTAAGAGCCAGAAACTCGGTCTTATAGGGAAGCTTTGTCTGGTCGATTATGACAAGGGCATTCCTGTCCTCATCGAAGGCTACCGTGTCGGTATCAAGTGTGTATTTTTTTTCCAAGATCATTACCTCTGTTGATTTCGTGATTTATCGGTTTTTCCTTATTCAGTCTACAATCATGTGCTATCCGGGTCAATACTGCTCATTGTATTTTTGACGTTTTCGTGCTATCCTTAGAAAGAGGATTTTCTTATTTTTTCGAGGTGGATATGATCTTATGTTCTGAAGGTTACAGGAGATTCTATAACACGCTTTTGGTGGAATCGATATCCAGTGAGGACCTGCTGAATCTGGTTCCGGGTGCAATAGAGCATGTCGCGGACGAACTTCATATCGGCAAGTTTGAGTTGCGGATTGTTTTTTTTAGCGATGGGGGCGAGACATTAAAGGATGATGCGTTTAAAGTATTGTATGAGAATCCTGAAGGCTATGAACTGTATTCTTATACAAGAAGCGTGAGGACTCCAAACAAGGACAGGGCTAATTTTGCGGTATTTCCCGTAAAGGGATACAGCTGGAACGATGAAGAGAAGGCGGCCATTGATCTTATAATCCGGAACATCCATTCTTTCCTTCAGAAGGCCCTCTTGAGTGACCAGCTTAACATGCGGCAGATGACGGATTACCTGACGGCGCTTCCCAATACGGTCTATTTTACCAAGTTCTGCGGCGATCTTAATACGCGCGGTATTCTGAAGGGCTATACAGTTGTTTTCTCCAACCTGCGTAACTTTAACTATATCAACCAGCAGATGGGAAGCAGGGTCGGAGATACGGTCCTGAAGGAATACAGCAGGAAGCTTAAGAACTTCTACGGAAGCGATGAACTGATCGCCCGCTTCGGAGGGGATAATTTTGTTGCTCTTTTAAGGAGTGAGAATGTTGAGAGGTACCTTGAATACACTTCTCTGATAAATATTTCCGTTGCATCAGGCAACCAGACCAGGACACTCGGTATTTCGGCCCGTTCCGGAATATGCCCCGTTTCAGCTTCGACGGGTAACATAACCGATACGGTGGGCCGGGCCAATTCAACACTTGAGTATCTGAAGCGTAATTCCGATGCGGATCATATGTATTTTAATGAGAGCATCCTTTTGAAGATACAGAAGGTGATCTTCATATGTTCGGCTGGTGCAGCCTGACGCCGCTCTCTGCGCTGCTGACCTTCTTTGAGCCTGTTCGTTTCTGCATGGAGCATCCACTGGAGCGCTCTGAGAGGCTGCTGGACACGGAGCCCCTGCTGGCGCTGGAATGGCCCGAGGGACTGGAATGCCTGGCCTTCACCCGCATGCGGCGGGGGACCTGGTGCGCCGTGATCCAGGTGTCGGCCAGCGTGGTCAACGGCTTCCGCATGGTCTACAAGGTATCGGACCAGCTGCTCTCGGGCATCAACGCCGGGGAATCCGGCTGGAAGTTGTGGCGCGGCTCCTTGGGCACAGCACGACCAAGCTGACGCAGACTATGTTCATAAACTGCGACAGGAGCCTGATGTCTTACAGCTTCTACAAGATGCCCGATCAGATAATCAAGCTGTATAAGATACGAATCATGGAATCGGTCAGGCTGAACCTCGCGCCGGCGGTCGTTCTGGGGCTTGTATTTAACATTGTTACATTCAT
>CADAHD010000463.1 GCA_902787595.1 uncultured Lachnospiraceae bacterium | reverse complement strand
CCCTCGGGGTATAAGCCTTCGGCAACTTTATTCAAATGCCTTCTGAATCTGTTTATCTTATAAAGCGGTGATTCCTTAAAATACAAAAGTTCGTAATCAGCTATCAGTTTACTGAATTTACCCAGGTTATATAATATCCTTTCTGCTTTATCTCCTGTATCGCCCAGTATGGACAATTCCCCGATAAAGTCCTGATATATCTGCTGCATATTACATTCATGGCCGAATTTCTTTTTGCTCAGATCCAGAGATGACAGCTTTCTGATCGCGGCTTTCAATCCTCTCTCTTCGATATCGGGATACGCCTCCAGCCAGAGATCGTACAGCTTTTTCTGCTCCGACTCCTCTTTTTCCTTTTTATCGCTCCGGGTAACATATCCATACTCAAATTCATCATCCGATTTCTTATACGGCCTGGCTGTCTTTTCGTAAAGATAATCAAATATACCGCGTGAAGCCGCATATTCCTTTGTGATATATAAAAGGTTCAACCCCTCTATGATATAAGGGATATCCGCCTCATGCAGCTTCATCGCCATCTTTTTCTGAAAATCTTCGGCCTCAATGCCAAAATAATATTCCTTTCGTTTTCTGAAAAGAATGGCCATCTCTTTATACGGAATGCCCGTCGCGCGTAATTCTTTTATCCTGTCAGTGATGAATTCCGCCTCAGAGTCAAAATCATCAAAAGCTTCCCAGACCGTATCGCCCTCCTCATATTCAAGTGATGATCCATTTATCTTTCCGGGTATCATTCTTTCATAATCACCTTCACCGATGTGGCCGTTGATGATGGAAGAAGCAGCAATATCTATCACGGCGGGAGTGCTGCGGAAATCCTCTTTCAGCTTTATCAGTTCGCTGCCGTATGCATTTTTAAAGTCCAATATATTTCTCTCATCACTGCCCCTGAACTGATAAATGGTCTGATCCGCATCGCCCACCACGCACAGCTGCGCCCCGGCATATTTCTTAAACAGTTTAACAAGATACTCCTGCGAAGGGTTGGTATCCTGGTATTCATCTATCGTAAGGTACTTAACCTTATCGAATACTATACGGCCGAATTCGGACATTTCTCCGCCGTTGCTGTCAGAGTCAGGATCCAGATACTCTATCATTTCCCTTATCAGCCCTGAAAATTCAAAATACTTATGCTCCCTCAGACAGCTGTTATATGCATCAAGCATGTCCCTCAGTTCTTTGCTCCATCTCTGTCTGTACTGCCTGTCAAACCAGCAGCCGTTCAGGATGGACATCAATCCGGAGTATATGCTTATCTTTTTCTCATATTTCTCAAATATGCTATACTGTCTGGTGTCCGGATCAAATAAATGATTCAGATTATAAGCTTTATCTATTGCCGAATCCTTAAAACCGCTTTCTCTTTCATAACGTTCAATAAATATCTTTGCCTGCACCTCATCAAGCACGGAGAATTTTGCGTATTCATCTTTATGATCCTGCAGCATCTTAAGACAGAATGCATCTATGGTGCCGATATACATGCCCGCAAAGCCCGTGGTATCCCCCAGGAGCTCCTGTCCCAGCTTATATATGCGGCCTTTCATCTCAGCCGCCGCTTTCCTTGTAAAGGTAATGGCCACTATGTTTTCTGGTTTGACGCCGTGAGCTATCAGATTCAGTATCCTGTGTGTTATCGTCTTTGTCTTTCCGGCTCCGGCGCAGGCAATGATCTCCAGATCCTTATCTATGGTTTCAACCGCCTTGCGCTGTCTGGGCGTAAGCCCCTGTATCAGTTTTTTGTGAATCTCTGCCTGATCTTTCATAGAAACCTCCTTTTACGTGAAACGCCTGCTGTTGTATTTTATAAAAAACGATAAACTCATTTCGGGTAAGCGCAATTGGCTGTTGCGCTTACTATACCATACAACACATCCCGTGTATATCGATTTGCCCGCGGACAGCTTTGATGCTATAATATCTGCATGCTTAAAGATAATTTTGAAGATTATTTTGAACATACAAATATGGATTATCCTGTGGAGCGCTGTTTTTCAGATAGGTGAGGAAGATCACACTCTTCACGAAGGCAGCGCCATCTGGATAAACCAGGGCCGTCTGCATTCAATAAAGCCGGCAGACGACCGGGAATGCATCATCCTTTCCATACTCTTCCATCCCTCATATCTCTTCGAAAAAGAAGATTCCTTTCTGGCAGCCAAGTATTATACGCCTCTGACGGACTCTGCCGCTCTTCCCTGCATGATACTTAAGCGTGACGACGCCTACGGGCGCAGAGCTCTGGAGAATGTGGACACCATACTCGAAGCAAATCTTAACAAGGCTTACGGCTACGAGCTGCAGACTAAGAGTCTTTTATATTCGCTATGGCTCAAACTTCTGGAAAACGCCGGTGATCAGATAAAAGAAAACGACCATTCGCTGACCGACGAACAGCGCGTAAAGGACGCCATGGATTACATCCATACGCATTTTTCCAAAGCCATCACTCTGGATGACATCGCAAACAGCATACATGTCAGCAGGAGTGAATGCTGCCGCTGTTTTAAACGCAGCACCGGCGGTTCGCCCTTTGACTATCTTCTCACGCACCGCATCTTTGAATCGGCAAAGCGCATGCAGCGCAGCGACCCTTCCGCCGACACCATGCAAAGCCT
This sequence comes from uncultured Lachnospiraceae bacterium, assembly GCA_902787595.1. The sequence continues at coordinate 697 of CADAHD010000463.1, read as the reverse complement.
TTCGGACGCCGTAGGCTTTAATAACGCCAGCTATTACAACCGCATCTTCAAAAAGTTTATGGGCATGACTCCCACTGCCTACAGGGATATCATAAAAAAGAGCCACAGAGACGCTTTAAATCCCTATGGCATATCTTTGGCAAGAATGTAATATTCTGTCCGATGAACCTTCCGTTTAAAAGCAGATCCGGATCTTCCGGCACATATTTCGCCTTATCTGTTATTCCGTTCTTTTGGCTACCACTACCAGACGGCCGTTGGGAGTATAATGATCGCAGGTCGAAAGCGTTATGAATTCATCTCCCCACTGCGCTTCCACACCGGTATCATAAACAGCCATCTCCTTTATGCTGTTAACAGAGGAATCAAATTCTTCCTTTGTCTTGGCCTGTGTAAACTGATAATACTTAAATACCTCTTCATCGGTATAGAATATCTTTGACTTGAAGACCGCTATCAGTTCGTAGGTCCTGTGTTCATACAGGGAATCGAAATGTATGATATTATGCGATAGTCCGTAATCTTTCTTAAGATAGTTCCCAAGCCCGCCGAACATGTCTCCGTTGTTCATCCTGTGACCGTAGATTATTATATTGGTCGTGGGCCTGCTGCCGTCTTTATAATCGTACTTAGCGGATCCGGTGCCTATCACGCAGTCCGGATCGGCAAAGAGGCATCCGTTTGAATTCTTGCTCTT
>CADAHD010000462.1 GCA_902787595.1 uncultured Lachnospiraceae bacterium | reverse complement strand
ATAAGATCGATCTTTAACATCTGCAATAATCCTCCTTAATATGTATCGCCCCCTCATCTTCGTTCGGCGGCATTTCAGTCAGAGCCATTCAATATAATGACTTCGTCATATCAGCTCCTCCTTCGCGCCATTCTTTATATCTTTGTTCACGGCGCGTATTACGGCTATGAACATCGGCAGCTCTATAAGAAGCAGGAAAGCAAAGCTGCAAACTATGAAGATCAGTTCATCTCTGCCAAAGTGTGATGCCGGCACCGCAAACTGTATGTATGAGCTGATATACATCGCGGGTTTTAAGAATACAGCGCGCATAAAATCTGTTTTATTATCACGCACATTACTTAAGAAACTGTACATAAGCCCGCAGAGCAGTATATAAAACAGTGAATATATGCTCACATCAAATCCTATATATAAAACTGCGCATACTGTCACGATCAGTATTGAATGAAATATGCACCTGAAGAGATATGCATTTCTTATATATGCGCCGCGCTCATCCGCATTCATCGGGCAGAGGTAATACATCCTGCTCAACTTTAGGGGATGCTTTATCTGGGATATCCATATGCTAAAGAAAGCGATGGTGAAAATGCTGTCCCTTATGGCATCCGTCCATAGATACTTCACACCGCCCAGCATTATGCCCCTTACTATGACTATTACCTGCAGAGTCAAAGGAAACATCGCTATATCACCTACGCCCCTGGCATTTTCTTTGAGCGCTGTGCCTTTTCCCGTACAGATATAATCGTTTATCAGTTTTCGGATCATTTCCCTTCACCTCTTTTACTGTAATGGTACATAAACTCTTCGATGCTGGCCGGCGAATCCGTAAGCTCTTCAGGAAAGCCATGTCTGTTTTTTACCAGTGCTTTGGACGAATACTTGCCTTCTTCAATATTTATCACATACTCTTTGGGTATGTTTTTGAGTAGGTATTTTTCGCCGGAAAGAATGCGGTATCGCTGCCTGAAGCTCTCCATATCGCCATTGTAGATTATCTTTCCTTCATCCATAAATATCAGCATATCCGCCATGCGGTCCAGATCGTCCGTCAGCTGCGTGGCCAACAGAACCGAGTTGATACCGTTTGAAGTAAACTGCTGAATGCTCTTCCAGAAGTCTTCGCGAAATTCCGGATCAAAATTGGCCGTCGGCTCATCAAGTATCAGATACTTCGGCCTGACTGCCAGCGCAAAAGCGAACTGGCATTTGAGCTTCTGTCCTCTTGACAGATCCTTAAAACGCTTTCTGCCGGAGATGCTAAACTTTTCAAGTAAACGTCTGTATTCGTCTTTATCATAGGCTTCATAAAAGCTGCCAAAGTGATCGCCGTTGTCTTCCGGTGAAAGATGCTGCATGAACAGTTCATCCACCAGCACAAATCCCAGAAGCTTCCTTATGTCCTTCTCATTATTTTCATAATCCATGCCGTCTATAACTATCTCTCCGGCATCCGGCTTAATTAGGCCAAGCAGCAGGTTGATCAATGTTGTCTTTCCTGCGCCGTTCCTGCCCACCAGACCGCATACGCAGCCCTCCGGGATCTCGAAGGATGCTTCTTTCAATTCAAACCTGCCCAGGCTCTTATGTGCTTCTTTAAAACTGATCATTGACTTTCCTCTTTTTGACTGTATATGTACTGTTTATTTACTGTATATATGTTAATATACAGTTGATGCACGGAAATGTCAAGTATATATTTTGATCTTCTGTGCTTTTTTCAGAGGGCTTTTTTCCAAGGTACTTTTTTCCGGAGGCCTTTTTTCCAAGGTGCTTTTTCAGAGGGCTTTGTGGCGGGGTGTGTGACGGAGTTTGTGGCTGATCTTACGCCGGCCCCTATCTTGGAGGCTGGTTCTTCCCCCGGCGGCTAACACACAGCCTTATTTTGATGTTTGTGTTAGCCTTTTTTCCTATCTTGGGAGCTGATTTTTCCCTCAGCGGCTAACACCAAGCCTGATTTTGATGTTTGTGTTAGCCTTTCTCCCACTCTTCTGCCCTTTTTTCTGCTCCTTTGGCTAACAAAATGCCTGTTTTCGCCTCTTGTGTTAGCTTTTTTTCCTATCTTGGAGGCTGGTTCTTCCCCCGGTGGCTA
>CADAHD010000461.1 GCA_902787595.1 uncultured Lachnospiraceae bacterium | reverse complement strand
GATAACTCCAAGCTGTATATCTCCCATGATCAACCTCCTTATGCTTGCAGACCATTAGTGATGGTCTGTGTTAAGACTATCACTAATGGTCTGCACTGTCAATAGTATTTTTCACTGATTACATCTTTTTCGTTTCACGCACATCATTCACTTCTATAACGACGATATTATAGAAAATATTGCGGGCTGATATCGCCGCATGTGAAATCACACTTATCTTTTCCCGTCCTGCATACTTCTTTTCCACTCCATAAGGTTCACCGCTGCTATAATCCCGAACGTACCAAATACGATAAGTATCGCAGCTCCAACCGGCCAGGCAAAAACATATCCCTCTGCTCCGGCGGCATCGATTATCCATTTTTGAAATACTATATAGCTTACCAATAAGCTTATAACCACTCCAAGCAACGCGGACACAGCTACTCCGAAGCCATGCTCGATAAGCATCATCTTAAGCTTCTGTACTGGTTCCATACCAACCACATCATAAAGCCAAAGCTCCCTTTTCCGTATACGCATGTCTGCCTGAATGGTATTGATCACCTGTATAAGGCATACGATAAGTATAAATATGCATATAGTTCCCCCTGCTACAGTTATCACGTTCAGCTGTTGCACATCCTCATAATAGCCGCCATATCTGCAGGTATAGCGCAGACCGTTATCCTGCGCAAAAAGCATCAGTTTATCATCAAGTATATCCATATCCCTTTTTACGCCAACCTCGCAGCTATAACAAAAGCGGTAATCACTCAGAGATAAAGCCGTAAAATCATATCCGTTCTTTTTTCGTGTGGCGCCGGTCTTTTCTGCAAGATATTCAATCCGCCTGTTTATGCTCTCTACAGGATATATAATGCGCATATAGTTACTTCTCTGCATGCTGTTTATCATACCATTTTCATAAGCCTTACCTGAAAAAACTTCCTGTGAGATAATACCGGATATCTTTATGGTGTCAACTTCACCTTCATCAAATAACAGTTGTCTGACACATTCAATTATGCCTCCTATTCTATAATTGTCCTCCGGGCGTAAATGTCTGCATTCATATCCGGCTTCTTTCAGAGCCTCAAACACTGCATCTTCAAGTTTATCATAATCTTCATTTTTCTCCGCATAGCTCCTTTGGAATCCCATAAGCGTTTTAATGCCCTTTTCGTTTTCATCAGGGATTCTTACTTGTTTTTCGCCGTTCTCAAAATAGACCAGACTTATTTTCCCCTGATCCATCTCATCCCAGGCAGGCATCCCAAGTTGTTCTGATGCCCGGGCTATCGCATCATTAAAAATATCACGTGCTTTTATCCCCGGCATGAAGGTCCGTCCTGCGCCTTCCGCTTTCATCAGAAGTGGTTATGTCACAGAGAAGCACACCGTTTTCCTCTATCATCTTTTCATAGTCGATATCACCTTCCATCAGATAAGGACGTTCCTTCTCCATGTTTTCCTTATTGCAGCCCAATTCCAGTATCCATGCCACATCACCTTTTCCTCCACGGCTCAGTTCTTTCATCTTATGACTGTAAAAATATGGGGAGCCGGTCATGGCACTTATGCCAGAATAATGATCATCGCTTATCACAGGAAATACATCCGTAACGCTGTCACCTTTCAACAGGGCATTGCTCAGGCTTTCCATCTTTTCATCATCATAAACCGGACAAACCACTCCCCCCGAAAGTTCTATAACCTCACAATATTCGGATGCTTTATCCCCCATACTTTTCTTAATGGACGCTTTATAAGAATCCAGAAATGAAAGTACCGTAAGCATCAGCGCTACAGAGATAAAAATAGCAATAAATACAGCCTTACTGCTCCCCCTTCCCCTTAAGGTATTTCTTTTTGCGTAAAATCCCGGAACCCCGAAAAGTCTTTCGGCTATGGAAGGCTTTTCTTTCTTCTTTGTCTTCTTGCCCGTTATCTTCCCCGCAAACAGTTTAATCGCCTTGCCTACAGTTAGTTCTTTTGCCAGGACTCCATGCAAAGCTTCCAGAGGGGATACTTGTGCAGATAATCTTGCCGGTTCTATAAGCGAAAACAAAGTAACACCCATACATATCACCGTAGTGTAGATCGCAGCTTTGGGATAAAAATGAAATGCAAAGAATGATTCCAGCTTAAGCATAGATATAAGCCAGGGTTCTGAAAGCTTAAGCAGCTCAAAGCCAAGCCCCATGCCCAGAAGCGAGGCTATAAGGCTCATCAGAATACCTTCTGTCAATAGAAGAAATGTATTCTGCGATTCAGACATACCTACACATCTGAACAATCCGAAATCTCTGCTGCGTTCCGTTACCGCTATCATCATGGTGTTTCTTAAGATAACCACCGAAAAAAGACCAAACGCCGTAGCTGCAACGGTCAGAAGGAAGTTAAGAAGAGCTGTTTCAACTGATTCATCTTCGCGAAGATACTTTTCTATGTATTTATGCACCTCAAGACTAAGCCCATATTTTTCATTAAGTGAACCGGCCTGTGCACGCAGGTTCTTCATGGTCTTCAACTTTACTTTTAACTCGTAGTTTTCCCCCTTCTTTAGCTGAGAACTGAGTACCAGGCGCTTCCCATCCGAACTATAAGTATATATACAGAGGGCTTCCACATCCGGATCCTTCTCAAGCTTAAGGACCTTATCTATCATATCATCAGAAAACGCATCATTCCCCACGGAATACAATTCGTACGGATCAGACGCATATACCGAATAAAAAATATAATCCCATATGGAATACCCCACAGTCAGGATACTGAAGCTCAAAATGTAAGTAAGCGCGATCCCAAGTACCGAGTACAGGGTCCGCGCTTTATTATGCCACATATACTGTTTTGCCAGATGAAGATAGTAACCCATTGATGCCGCCTCCTATACCAGAAAGTATAGCAGTGAGGGGCGTAAATTCAACTTACAGTTTTGTAATAATCCTTACGTGCCATACCGCTGTCATAATTTGCTTTCAGCACAATATCCTGCCCAAGCTTTGACTGGGCATTGGCCTCGTTGTACCCCTGTGCTTTGATCTTTTCGATCTCCTCATATAAGTTCATCATAGTACCTCCGCCTCTATCATATCCATCAGTTTTTTACTTCCACGAAACATGGATGCATAATCTTCAACCAGGCCAAAATCCAGTTCAAAAGACATCTTTCGGTAATTCTGAACGATCTCTTTATAATAATCCTTTGAGAGCTTCGTCTTAAACCTCATCAGCTCGATCAGCATACGTTCAAGATCATATATACGGATCGTGGCATTATTATATTTCATCTCAATAATCCCCGGTTCAAAGATCTCATCTTTCAAAAAAGACTGTATAACCCGCGCGTCCCCGATCCTGGTATCCGTACGTCTGGTAGCCAGGTAATAATGCTCCGGGATCACATCCGTCAGAGAATGATAATA
>CADAHD010000460.1 GCA_902787595.1 uncultured Lachnospiraceae bacterium | reverse complement strand
CAGCCTGCCACACATTCCTCAACCAGTACCTGGCCTACGGGGCTTGCCTGCAGACCTCTTGCGCATACGGTCTTGAGCTCTTCCTTGTTATATACCAGACCGCCGCCGGTACCGCCCATGGTATATGCGGGACGCAGAACTACGGGATATCCCAGATCGTCTGCTATCTTAAGAGCCTCGTCAACGCTGTAGCTTACTTCGCTGCGCGCCATGCCTATGCCAAGGCTTTCCATGGTCTCCTTGAATTCGATACGGTCCTCACCGCGCTCAATGGCATCTACCTGAACGCCGATAACCTTTACGCCATACTTATCAAGTATGCCCTTTTTATTAAGCTCAGCACAGAGGTTAAGTCCCGACTGACCGCCAAGGTTGGGAAGCAGCGCATCAGGTCTTTCTTTCTCGATGATCTGCTCAAGCCTGTCAGCGTTAAGCGGCTCGATGTAAGTAACATCAGCCATTTCCGGATCCGTCATGATGGTCGCGGGATTTGAGTTGACCAGGATGATCCTGTATCCCTGATAGGCCCGCTTCCGATAATAAGTACACTTTTAATGTCTGTTCTCTGTGCCATTGTTTTCCCCTTTCTTTTTAACCGCCCAAATATGCTTTCTTTATCTCTTCACTCTCTGCAAGCTTAGCCGCATCTCCGCTCATGGTTATGCGTCCCGTTTCCAGGACATATGCCCTGTTTGCTACGGAAAGCGCCATCTGCGCATTCTGCTCAACCAGAAGGATCGTAGTTCCCTGCTTATTCATATCCTCGATGATACTGAAGATCTGCTTTACAAGTATCGGTGCCAGACCCATGGAAGGCTCATCCAGCATCATAAGCTTGGGCTTGGACATAAGCGCCCTGCCCATTGCCAGCATCTGCTGCTCGCCGCCCGATAAGGTGCCTGCCACCTGCCGGTATCTTTCTTTCAGCCTTGGAAAGAGTTCATAAACTTTTTCAAGTGAATCCGCCACTTCCGAAGAGGGCCTTGTGTATGCGCCCATCTCAAGATTCTCAAGCACTGTCATATGCTGAAAAACGCGTCTTCCTTCGGGACAGAGGGCCATGCCCTGCGCCACTACTTTATCGGCGCCTATCCCGTGCAGATCCCTGCCCATAAAAGATATATTCCCGCTGCGGGCTTTTAATAATCCACCCACGGTATTTAAGGTAGTGGACTTACCCGCGCCGTTTGCGCCTATAAGCGTCACTATCTCACCTTCATTTACTTCGAAGGAGACACCCTTTATAGCATGGATGCTGCCGTAATAAACTTCCAGCTTATCAACCTTTAGCATAGTTCCCATGCTCAGTCCTCCTCCTTTCTGCCGCCCAGATATGCTTCAATAACCTGAGGGTCATTCTGTATCTGCGTGGGAGTGCCTTCGGCGATTATCTTTCCGAAGTTGACCACCACGATATTTTCGCAAATGCCCATGACCAGATTCATATCGTGCTCGATCAGCATAACGGCGATATTAAACTCATCACGGATCTTCTTGATATTATTCATAAGTTCTTCCGTCTCGGAAGGGTTCATGCCGGCTGCCGGCTCGTCCAGAAGCAAAAGCTTGGGCTGCGTAGCCAGTGCGCGTACTATCTCAAGACGGCGCTGGGCTCCGTAAGGCAGGCTGTCGGCGCGTACATTGGCTTCATCAGCCATACCGAATATGTCCAGAAGCTTAAGCGCTTCCTCATGCGCACGTTTCTCTTCCTTCCAGAATGAAGGCAGACGGAATATGCCGGAAAACATACCGTACTTTATATGATCATGCAGGCCTATCTTTACATTCTCCTCAACCGTAAGCTGGTCGAAAAGACGGATATTCTGGAAAGTTCTGGCGATGCCTGCGTGATTTACCTGTACAGGGCTCATGCTGCGGGTATCCTTACCGTCTAAAAGTATGGTCCCGCGGCTGGGCTGGTAAACCTTTGTCAGCAGATTGAATATCGTGGTCTTTCCTGCGCCGTTAGGTCCTATAAGACCCTTTATCTCTGTGGGCGCGATACTGATATTGAACTCATCAACAGCGGTAAGTCCGCCGAAGTCTATACCCAGATGTGAAGTCTGAAGAACGGGAGTCTGCGCTTTATCACTCATCATTTCTTTCTTTTTAAGTCCGTTTACAAATGCGCGCACCTTCTCGTTATTTGTCGCGATCATAACGATGATCAGCACTATCGCATATATCAGCATACGGTAATCAGCAAATTTACGAAGCAGTTCGGGCAGGATGGTAAGCAGTGCTGCCGCTATTATCGATCCGGTCATATTTCCTATGCCGCCCAGCACCACGAATACCAGTACCAATATGGAAGTGTTGAAATCGAACTTCTTGGGCGCGATGGTTGAATAATTGAGCGCATATAAAGCGCCCGCAGCTCCTGCTATGGCTGCGGAAGTTACAAATGCTATAAGCTTGTACTTGCGATGCGGTTATCACGGATAGCCATGATAGCAAGGCCTGTGCGGCTGTTGACCAGATTCTGTATTATGATGAGCACGATGATCAGAAGCACCGTTCCTGCCATAAAGGTCGAAAGCTTGGTCACGCCGTTAGCTCCGATAGGTCCGTTTATCAGTATCTTTCCGTCGGCTGCCATGCCCAGAGAGCCGGCATCCTTAAAGGAAACATGGATCCCTGCCCCGTCAACTCCGACATAAAGGCAGTTCATGACATTCTTTATTATCTCACCGAAAGCCAGCGTAACTATAGCAAGGTAGTCGCCGTTAAGACGAAGCACGGGGATACCTATGATCACTCCGGCTATGCCTGCCAGCAGGGCGCCGATAAGTATCGCGCAGATAAGGCGCACAGGTTCGGGCGCGCTGCCCGCCATACTCATTGATACCACCACTCCGGAAAAGGCTCCAACGCTCATAAATCCGGCGTGTCCCAGACTCAGCTCTCCGGAAATGCCAACCACAAGATTAAGTGCGAGCGCCATGATAACATAGGAAACGATCGGTATAAGCTGTCCCTTTAAGCTGTTTGTCAAATGGCCGCTCATGATGGCCGCTCATGGCAAGTATCTGTATAACAATATAGAATACAATGACTATCCCGTAGTTCAGGAAGGACATCTTTGTATGCTTTTTTAATTTCTTAAAAAGCTCCATTTTTCTCCCCCCTTAAACCTTTTCCCTGACCTTATGACCCAGAAGGCCTGTAGGCTTGACAAGCAGCACTATAATAAGCACCGCAAAAACTATGGCATCTGATAACTGTGTTGAGATATAGGCCTTGCCGAAGATCTCGATCACGCCCAGCAAAACACCGCCCAGCATAGCGCCGGGGATCGAGCCTATACCGCCGAATACCGCTGCGGTAAACGCCTTGATACCGGGCATTGCGCCGGTAGTGGGCATCAGTGTGGGATATGCCGTGCAAAGAAGCACGCCTGCGATAGCCGCAAGTCCCGAGCCGATCGCAAAAGTCATGGAAATGGTGCGGTTAACATTGATACCCATAAGAGTAGCCGCGCCCTTATCCTCGGATACGGCGCGCATCGCCTTACCCATCTTGGTCCTTGAAGTAAAGAGGGTCAGCGCCACCATAATGACGATATTTGCAAGCACCGTTATCAGTGTAACGGGCGCTATCTGAGTGCCGCCCAGCTGTATAGGCGCCATGCCTGCAAACATATTGGGGAATACTTTTGTATTTGAAGTCCAGATCAGCAACGCTGCATTCTGAAGAAAATAGGAAACACCGATGGCGGTTATAAGAACCGCTAAAGATGTGGCATTGCGAAGAGGCTTATAAGCCAGGCCTTCTATGACGATACCCAGTATCGTGCACACCACCACAGAAGCTAAAACCGCCAGTATCGGCGGCCAGCCCAGATACGAGATGGAACAGAAAGCAACATATCCGCCCACCATGATGACATCACCATGGGCAAAGTTAAGCATCTTCGCAATACCATATACCATGGTATATCCAAGCGCTATTATCGCATATACACTTCCTAAACTTATACCGTTGATAAGATTGGCTAACATTAATGGTTTCCTTTTGTATAAAAAATCGATGCTTCATTTTACAGGGTTTCCCCTCATCCGGCCGCTTCGCGGCCACCTTCCCCCAAGGGGGAAGGCTTAATGCAAAGCAAAGAGTAAAATTAAAGTCCTACATAAACGCCGTCTTTGATGACAACAGCCTTGGGCGCCTTGTTTACTTCACCCTCTTTAGTCCATACCATTCCTGTTCCGGTAACACCGTCATAGGAGAAGTTGGGGTTGGTGAATACAGAGATCAGTATGCTGCAGATCTCATCTGCGCTCTTGCCGGTAACATCCAGATCGCCATTCTTGTCGGCATAGAACTCAAGTGCCTTATAGATAGCGTAAGGGCAGTCATAGCCGTCTGCTGCGAACTGGTTGGGGGTCTCGCCGTAATTTGCATTGTACTTGCCGACAAAGCTCTTGGTCAGCTCGTCTGTTGCATCTGCAGAGAAAGGTGTGAGCAGGATAACGCCCTCTGCAAGAGAGGTGTCAAAACCTTCCATGGTAAGGATACCGTCCATACCGTCCACACCGAAGAACTTGGGTGCATAGCCCATGTTGCTTGCCTGCTGAAGGATCAGTGATGCAGGCTGATAATAGATGGGCAGGAAGAGCAGATCTGCGCCTGCGCTCTGAGCCTCACCAAGCTGTACAGAGAAATCATTTGCGGTATCATCGGTGAAAGTAGTGGTGGAAACCACTTCAAGTCCCAGCTCAGTAGCCTTGGCATTGAATGTCTGGTAGATACCGGTTGAATATGCATCTGAATTATTGTAGATGATGGCAACCTTGGTAGCCATGCTGTTATCTACGATGTACTGCGCGGATGCCAGACCCTGGTTAGGATCGGTAAAGCATACCTGGAACATATTGTCCTTGCCGTTTACAACATCAGGTGAAGAAGCTGAAGGTGTAAGCATGAACACTCTGTCGCTGTTTGCCTCTGCGCTTACTGCCAGGCAGGGACCTGTTGTAACAGTACCTGCTATAACCTGTACATTCCAGTCCTTTAAGTTATTGTAAGCATTTACCGATTTCTCGGGATCATGCTCATCATCCTGGGGATTGTACTGGATCTGGAAATCGGGGCTGATGGCGTTGATCTC
>CADAHD010000459.1 GCA_902787595.1 uncultured Lachnospiraceae bacterium | reverse complement strand
TTATGGATGGGGAACACGTCTTTGCCGGATTTAAGGTGCAGCAGTCAGCCGGCTGGTTTGCCGTGAGCCGCTGTTCGTTCCAGAGCGATAAAGCAAAAGAAGAAAAACAGGATGAAAAAGACGATAAGGACGAAGAGGAAGTGGTAGTAGATCCTGCTTTCCTTGAGATCTTATCAAAAGTTAAAAAAGGCAGTCCGATGGATTGCGGCGGATTATATGTAAAGGAAGGCGAGACCAAACCTCCTTCGAGATATAATTCGGGAAGCATGATCCTGGCTATGGAGAATGCGGGGCAGCTGATAGAAGATGAGGAACTGCGTGCGCAGATAAAGGGCAGCGGAATAGGAACATCCGCAACAAGAGCCGGGATACTCGAAAAACTGGTAACCAAAAAGTATCTGGCTCTTAATAAGAAAACCCAGATAATCAGTCCTACACAGTTAGGAGAGATGATCTTTGATGTAGTCCGTTATTCCATAGGATCATTGTTAAATCCCAAACTGACGGCCAGCTGGGAACTGGGATTGTCCGGCGTGGCAGAAGGAAACGTATCTACCGAGGAATATAAAAAGAAACTAAACGGCTTTGTTACAAAGCATACTGAAAATGTAAAAAAGCTGTCAAATGAAAACGAATTGAAGAAATGCTTTGATTATGCGGCGGCTTTCTATAAAGCTGCACCTTCCGCAAAAAAGAAGACCAAAGCTAAGGCATAAACGGATATTTAAGAAACGAGGAGCAGATGAAGAGCTTACCTAAGGAGAAACAGGAATTATTCAGAAAAGTGCTGCGCAGTGTCAGGGAAAATTCGCGCTTTGATCTGATGGACAACTTTATGCAGCACGGAGACACGACCGTACGTACGCATTGTCTGCATGTGGCGCAGACGGCTTTTTATATCGCATGCAGGTTTAAGCTTAAAGTTGATGAGGAAGCACTTATACGCGGGGCGCTTTTGCATGATTATTTTCTTTATGACTGGCATGAACTGTCGTTAGCCAATACGATACACGGATATACACACCCGGGCTTTGCGCTTCATGAAGCGGAAAAAGATTTTGAACTGACAGAAACGGAAAGGGATATGATCATACACCATATGTTTCCGCTGACGCTTGTGCCGCCCTTCACCCCGGAAGGCTGGATACTTATGATAGCAGATAAGATCTGTGCACTGGGAGAAACTATAGGAGACAGATTAAAATGACAGAACTGACATTAGCCGAAAAACTGTTTGCCGGTCTTGATTTTCCGGCGTGGACGCTGGTAGCGCTGGTCTATGCTTTTATCGGATGGTTTTATGAATCCACGATATTCTCGCTCTGTGAGCAGGGTAAATTCATGGACCGCGGAGTATTTATAGGCCCGTTATGTCCTATCTATTGCATGGTATGCACCTTTAGTTACGATCTGTTCCATCCGATCGAGGAATGGTGGCTCCTTATCATACTGGCAGGCACCGTTACCAGCATAGTTGAGCTCATTACCAGTATAACTATGGAAGCTTTGTTTCATAAAAGGTATTGGGACTACAGCTATTTCCCTCTTAATCTGGACGGCAGGATAAGCGTGGTGGCCGGACTGTTTTTCGGCGTGGCGCTCACAGTTATGGTCAAATGGATACATCCCGCACTCAGCAGTGTTGCAAAGAGCATACCTTATGATGTGAGGCTGATCGCATGTATCGTGATCTGGGTCATCTTTGTGATCGATATGATATGGACGACGATCGGAAACATGAAGCTCAATAAGCCTATAGCTGCGGCTTATGACAGGGTGATAGCCTGGAAACAGCGCAGATTCGATGCGATCAACGTATGGAAGAGCAAAGTTGAAAAAACCGCACCTATCAGGGCGTTCAAGTTCATACTGGCTAAAGGAAAAGCGTTTAACCGTAAGCTGGTATCGATAGAAAACAAGATCAAGGGTAAAAAAGAAGAGTGATCATTCAGTGGTCATTAAGTATTCGCCTATAGCGCTTACACGCTGCATGGAATATTCATATTGCTGTTTAGCCAAAACAGCAGAATCTTCATCATAGGAACCGCTGTCATAAGCGCTGTGATAAAGCGCTGCAGAATCGTTCATCAGATCATAGGCTTCCGAAGCGATC
>CADAHD010000458.1:767-2885 GCA_902787595.1 uncultured Lachnospiraceae bacterium | reverse complement strand
TATGAAAGACTGGTACGCACTACGCCGGGGCTGTGTGTAAAGAAAGCCAGGGCATGGATGGATGAGACACGTAACCTGGTACGCATAGCTGTCATGCAGGGAACGGATGAGGAGCATCCGGCAATGTCTAAGATGTATGAAAGGATAATCAGAAACAGGCTGGAGGAAAGACGCCTTCTGACGACAAGAGTTGAACTGGTACAGCCGCAGTATGTACCGGTAAACGTATATGCTACCGTGTATGTTAAGCTGCATTATGATAATGCGGCTGCTGCCATTGAAAAGGTCATACGTGAGAAGGTGGATTATACGGCATCGGACCGTAACTTCGGACAGATACTGAAATTTGACGAGATCTTCCACGCGATAGAGGTATTAGAGTGCGTGGAGTATGTATATGAACTGTCTTTGAAACCCGGAGGAGGCAGCGGCGCTAAGCTTAAGGATGCCGATGTGCTGCCGGGCAATAACTGCCTGCTCTATCCGGGAGATATAAGGATAGAGACATTAAGATTTGACGACGACGGCAGATAGGGAGGTAGCATACACTATGGCCGGAATTATATACAGCATAAAGAAAAACCGCCTGGAGAAGTCATATATCTCGGGCTTCATAGCCGACGAGAACAGTGACAGACTGTACATAGATCCCAATACGGGCATACACCGCCTGTATACGGATGCTATAGATTCCGCGCAGGAAGGCTGCGAGTGGGGGCGTTTTTCCTTTGCCGCACAGCTTACGGAAAATATGGCCATGTATGTTTACGCATTTGCATCAGATGTAAACAACTGGTATGATAATGAAGGGAAGAATTTCCTTTTGGCGGATGTGCTCAGATCAGATGAGGTACCGGATGATGACAAGAAGCGCATCTTCAATAATGAGAACGGTTTAAGATATGTCGGCAGGAATGACGTGCTGCTTTACCGCCTTAAGGGCAGATATCTCTTCCTTGCGATAGAGATATTAGGCAGCGGCGACGGTTATATAGACAGGCTCAAGGTGGATATGAAAGGCGACTACTTTATGGATGCTTTCCCGGCAGTGTACAGGGAGAGGGATTCATTCTTCCATCGCTTTTTATCCATCTTCTCCAGCATACACGGGGATATAGATCGTGAGATAGAAAACCTGCCAAAGCTTTTGGATCCCGACAGCTGTCCCAGGGAGTGTCTGGCGATATATGCAGGCTGGCTGGGCATAGACCTGTCAGGGGATTTCCTGACAGAGGAAGCAGAGAGGCTCTTTGTCAAAGAGGCATACAGCTTAAACCGTATGAAAGGTACCAAAGCCTGCTTAAAGCGCGTTATAGAGATAGTACTGGGCGAAGAGGCCATAATACTTGAGAACAATACCATACGCTCTTATATGACACCGGCGGAAATAAGGGAGAACGGACTGCCGGAGGGCGGCATATATGATATAAATGTACTGATCAGAAAGAGCCTTTCGGATACGGACAGAAGGCAGCTGGGATTTTTGCTGGATCAGTTCAAACCATTAAGGAGCAGGCTGCATCTTATACCGCTGCGTGATACTGCGGATCTGGATGGTGAGACCTATCTTGATATGAACGCCGTGATATCGGGTGATCATATAGGTGTTATGGATGATGACATGGAAATAGGCGATGGTGTTATCTTGGATGAATAATAAAGGAACAGGAGGAAAAGAACATGACTATTGAGGAGATCAAAGGCGAAACAAGTATCCAGCTTTCGGTTGACGGACAGGTTGACACGATCACATCACCCGAACTGCAGCAGAAGATACTTACAACATTTCAGAAAACCAAGAACGTGGTGCTTGATCTGGGACATGTCGGATACATGTCATCGGCCGGACTGCGTGCCCTTCTGATAGGACAGAAGACTGCTACCAGCAAGGGAGGGACCTTAAAGGTTGTGAACGTACAGCCTGCCGTTATGCAGGTATTTAACATGTCGGGCTTCTCAAAGGTGCTTACTATTGGCTGAGATCATCAGGTTTGATTCGGTAGCAAAGACATATCACGGAGAAGCACTGGACTGTGAGGTCTTTACGGACTTTTCGGCTGTGGTAGAGCGGGGGGAGTTTGCGGTACTGACCGGGGCTTCAGGCAGCGGCAAGACCAC
>CADAHD010000458.1:0-707 GCA_902787595.1 uncultured Lachnospiraceae bacterium | reverse complement strand
TTAGCAGACATCAAGCCGGATTCGGGAAAGGTGTTCGTAAACGGAGCGGATATCACAAAGCTCAGATCCAGACAGATCCCCGCATACAGGCGTACCATGGGCGTTATATTCCAGGACTATAAGCTGATAAAGGAAAAGAGCGCCGAGGAGAATATACGTCTGGCGATAATGGCTGCAGGAGCACCGCTTAAAGATGCCAATCAGAAGATATGGAATGTTGCCAAGCTTTTAGGCATTACGGGATTATTGAAACGCAGGCCCGATGAAATGTCGGGAGGACAGCAGCAGAAGATCTGTCTGGCCAGGGCGATAGTAAACAATCCGCCTATACTGCTCGCGGATGAGCCTACCGCAAATCTGGACCCGGGATATTCAAAAGAGATAATGAGACTTTTTAAAGTTATCAACAGCATGGGATATACTCTTTTTGTGGCGACCCAGGATCCGGTTATAGCGGATGCAGAGGGGATAAAGAGGATCAGGATCAGGAGTCAGGTGTTATGAAAGAGCTGAATCTTATAGCAAGCGATGATACGCTATATACCGTTTTGGATGAGATAAAAAGCCATCTGATAGCGAATGATTGTCCGGAGGAGATAGTGACTCCGATACTTATCGCGGCAGAGGAAGTATATGTCAATATCGCGCATTATGCTTACGGGGGAAAGAGCGGTGCTGCAAGGGTAAACATCGATGTTACTCCCGAG
>CADAHD010000457.1 GCA_902787595.1 uncultured Lachnospiraceae bacterium | reverse complement strand
AAGGTGTACCTGTTGAGGAAAAGGAACCTTATGAGAGAAACGTAAATACAGTGTTCCAGACATATGCGTTATTCCCGCACAAAACGATCTTTGACAATATAGCATACGGACTGAAGATGAAGAGGGTTCCCAAACCGGAGATAAAGGAGAGGGTGCTTGAGATGATGGAGATGGTACAGCTTTCAGGTTTTGAAAAAAGATATCCGTCACAGCTTTCCGGCGGACAGAAACAGAGAGTTGCCATAGCCAGAGCACTTATCAACCGCCCGCGGGTACTGCTTCTGGATGAGCCGCTGGGAGCTCTGGATCTTAAGCTCAGGAAGCAGATGCAGCTGGAGCTTAAAAGGCTACAGAAAAAGCTGAACATCACATTCATATATGTAACGCACGATCAGGAAGAAGCGCTGACCATGAGCGACAGGATAGCGATAATGCATGACGGTATAGTGGATCAGCTGGATACGCCCACCGAGATATATGAGCACCCGGCTACAAGGTTTGTAGCAACCTTTATAGGAGAGACCAATACCTATGACGGCTGCGTTACCAGTATCCATGAAGGCGTAGCAACGGTGACACTGGAAAACGGTGCGGTAAAGGTTAAGTGTGATGACAGTTTTTCGATACTGGAATATGCGACCATTTCCGTAAGGCCGGAAAAGATGCGCTTTCAGACAACGCCGCATGACGGTTTTGAACTGGTAGCGATAGTTAAGGATTATATCTATGTGGGAGCAGTGCTTAAATGTATCGTATCGCTGCCTAACGGAAATGAATTAAAGATAGAAAGACTTGCGGGACAGGAGCTTCCGCCTATAGGAAGCAGGATCTATCCCTACTGGGAGCCGGAAGATGCGGTACTGATACATAATGACAGCTATAAGATATTTAAGATATTAGATGAGATAAGGCTTGCGTAGGAAAAGATCCTTCGGGCTAAAGCCCTCAGGATGACAAAAGGGAGCGGAGGGAAGAATATGAGCGGGAAAACATCAAAACATGAATTCAGATCAAATACTCTGCCGGCTCTTGTGACAGTCGGTCCGGTGGCGCTGCTCCTTCTGTTCCTGGTGGTAGCTCCGCTGATCCTGGTAGCGGTGATGAGTTTCTGCAAGACCGATGAGTACTACAATGTGGTATACGAATTTACCGCTGCAAATTACGGAAAACTTTTATCCGTCGATTATGTAAAGATATATGCCAGATCGCTTCTGATATCCTTTATCACAACACTGATCTGCGTGCTTATCGGATATCCCTTTGCATATATCATAGCCAGGACAAAGAGCAAAAAGAAAAAGCTCTTATATATGCTGGTGATCATTCCGTTCTGGACCAATTCGCTGATAAGGATCTACGGATGGAGAAGCTTTCTTGGAAACAGCGGCTGGCTTATAAAGATATTGACGCTTCTGCATTTGGCGGACGGATCCGTGGATCTGCTGTATAAGACCGGGACTACGATATTAGGCATGGTATACTGCTTTGTCCCGTTTATGGTACTCCCGCTTTATACAGCAATAGAAAAGCTGGACGGAAGCCTGCTGGAGGCATCAAGCGATCTGGGAGCCAGACCTGTACGTACATTATTTGAAGTGATACTTCCCCTGACATCAGGCGGTATCTTTTCCGGATGCATAATGGTATTTATACCCTGTCTCGGTTACTTCTTCGTATCGAACATTTTGGGAGGCGGAAATACTGATATGATCGGTAACCTGATAGAAAGACAGTTTAAGAGCGCAAATAACTGGCCGCTGGGTGCGGCGCTTTCGATCATACTGATATTGTTAACAATACTGCTGGTTAAGATCTATCAGAAGCTTGGCGGAGACATGGATAGTCTTGGAGTATGAGAGGTGCCTATGAAAATGAAAGGAAAAGAAAAACGTAATAAGGGATTAAGTATATTGTTTTGTTCGGCAGTTTATCTGTTCTTGTTCCTACCTCTCTTTGTAGTTGTGGCAAATTCATTTAACGCCACAACCACAAAGCCATATCTTAGCTGGAAGGGATTTACAACGGACTGGTACATAAAACTCTGGAGTAATTCATCGCTGCTGGAATCCTTCGGAAACACCATGCTGATAGCGCTGCTCAGTACATTGCTGTCAACGATCAT
>CADAHD010000456.1 GCA_902787595.1 uncultured Lachnospiraceae bacterium | reverse complement strand
CGGGCAAGAGCCCCGTTATAGATAAACTGGCGCAGAGCGGAGTTATAGATGTGAGCGCTGTCGCCGGGAAGCGTGAAGTGTACGGCTTCTTCCCCGCGAGGGAGGATCTGCTGGTGATCGCCGGCAGCGATAAGAGAGGCACTATCTACGGCCTCTTCCATCTGTCCGAGTTACTGGGTGTTTCCCCGTTCGTCAACTGGTCGGATCTTAAGCCGGCTAAGAAAGATTCATTTACGATAGACGATACTATGAGTTTTGTTTCTAAAGAGCCTTCGGTAGAGTACAGAGGCTTCTTCATAAATGATGAGTGGCCCGCCTTCGGCAACTGGTGCAAGCGGCATTTTAACGGCGTCAATGCGAAGATGTATGAAGGCGTATTTGAGCTGCTGCTTCGTCTTAAGGGTAATTACCTGTGGCCTGCGATGTGGGCATCCTGCTTTGCGGAGGACGGCCCGGGGCTTGAGAGCGCGGAGCTGGCGGATGAACTGGGCGTAGTGATGGGCCTTTCACACCACGAGCCCTGTCTGCGTCATGGCGAGGAATACAGCCACGTGCGCGGTAAGGATTCCATTTACGGTGATGCATGGAGCTTTATAAGCAACAGGGAAGGCATAACCCGCTTCTGGCGCGACGGCCTTAAGAGAAACGGCCATCTGGAGAACGTGATCACAGTGGGTATGCGCGGTGAGCGTGATTCGACGATACTGGGTGCAAACGCTACATTAAAGGATAATATCGATCTGCTGCGCGATGTGTTAAGGACACAGGAGCAGCTGATAAAAGAGGAAGTAAACGAAGATCTCAGCAAGGTGCCCCGTATGCTGGCCCTGTATAAAGAGGTGGAAGCATATTATTACGGGGATGAGACTACTCCCGGCCTTAAGGAAGGATGCGACGAGCTTAAGGACGTGATACTCATGCTCTGCGATGATAACCACGGATATTTGAGGAGCCTGCCCGATGAAAAGATGCGCAGACATCCCGGCGGCTTCGGTATGTATTACCACTTTGACTATCACGGCGGTCCGGTTTCCTATGAGTGGATCAATTCCACCTACCTGCCCGAAGTATGGCAGCAGATGTATACCGCTTATGAATACGGCATTCAGAAGCTCTGGATAGTGAATGTGGGTGATCTGGGCCTGCAGGAGCTGCCTCTTTCCTACTTCCTGGATCTGGCTTACGACTTTGACAAGTGGGGCCGTATGGGAAAAGAGAGCGCGTTTAAGTATATGCAGTACTGGATGGAGAAGAATTTCGGCCATGCATTCTCAAGCGAAGATATAAAGGAGCTGGCAGATCTGCAGATGCAGGGCAGCCGTCTGATCCATAACAGAAGGCCCGAGCATTTAAATGAGAAGGTTTATCATCCCCAGGCAGATCATGAAGGCAGCCGTATCTTAAGGCAGACAGAGGATCTGGAAGAACGTTATAAGGCAATAGAGAATAAGGTCCCCGCCGAATATGCGGATGCACTTTTAGAGCTGATCGGATACAGCTTACTGGGCGGGCTTAACCTGATAAAGATGTGGCTGATGCGTGCATATGATCATTATTATGCGTCCATAGGTGCTGTGGTCGCCAATGATTATGCACAGAAGATCAAAGATGCCCTGGATACCGATGCAAAACTTAAGGAAAGATTTGATAAGGCGGCAGGCGGCAAGTGGGACGGCTTTGCCGAAGCGCTGCATATAGGCTTTAAGAACTGGAACTCCGAAGAATGCGCTATGCCGGTGATCGAGACGGTGATCCCCGTTAAGGGCAAGAGTCTGGTAGCCGGCACCATGGGTGAGACCGGCCAGAGCAGGGGACTTGACTGGACAAAGCGTGTATTGGGCGTAAACGTCTATGATAAGGAAGATGATAAGACGGCATCCACACGTATCTTTGCAGCTCTGTGCGGTGATGAGGCTGTGGATTATGAAGTCAGTACGGAGTGCTGCTGGATAAGGATATCAAAGGATAAGGGAACTCTCAGTAAGGATGATCCCCTGCAGTTTATCGATATCACTGTAGAGAAGGAAGCTGCAAATGAAGGCAGCGGCAGCCTGTTTGTTAAGTATGAGGGCGGCTGCGTGGAGTTTAAGGTAAATGCTCCGGCAGCAGGCGGCAGCAGCGGAGATTCCTTTGAGGAAAAGAAC
>CADAHD010000455.1:2160-3314 GCA_902787595.1 uncultured Lachnospiraceae bacterium | reverse complement strand
TTAGTATTTTGAGAAAGATCCTTCGCTTCGCTCAGGATAACAGGTAGGCAAGCGCTCCGGATGACAGGCGAAGGTGCACTGTCATCATTTCAGATACAGATCCGTTCCTTCCGTATCTATCACTACTATAGCAGGAAACTCCGAAACCGTAAGCTTTCGTAACGCTTCCGTTCCAAGATCGTCATATGCCACTACTTCTGCGGAAGTTATCGCTTTGGAAAGCAGCGCGCCCGCGCCGCCTATCGCAGCAAAATATACCGCGCCGTTTTTCTTCATCGAATCCTTTACCGCCTGCGATCTCTTTCCTTTTCCTATCATTGCGTTTAAGCCCAGATCAAGCAAAGAAGGCGTATATTTATCCATACGGCTTGCGGTTGTGGGGCCTGCTGATCCTATCACCTGACCTTCACGTGCAGGCGAAGGGCCCATATAATAAACGGTCTGTCCTTTCACATCCACAGGCAGCTCTTCTCCGCGCTGCAGAGCTTCGTACATACGCTTATGTGCGGCATCACGCGCCACATAGATCGTACCACTGATATATACCATATCTCCCGCTCTTAATCTATCCAGATCTTTCTGCGCAAAAGGCGCATTTAAACGATATTCCATTTCATCCTCCATCGTTTTATCAGTGAAATGCAGGATCCGAATCGCTATATCCGGATCCTGCACTCATATTTAAAGATATTATACTCCGGTTGGTATCATTCTTCAACTTTTACCGTGACGCTTATCGTCTTTCCGTTGAGCTTAGTCGTGAACTTGCCGCTGCCCTTGCTTCTTGCTTCGACATTACCGTCTTCATCGATAAAAGCTACCATAGGCTTGGAACTCTTAAATACCGCAGCCTGATCAAGTGAAGCATCGGTCGTGAGCTTTATCTTATCACCTTTCTTAAGTGTAAGAGAATACTTATTCTCGCCCTTACCCTTAACAAACCGTGCGTCCTCACTGCTTATGCTTAAGTTTTCCGAATAAAGCTCGATAGTATACTCCGTCTCGTTGGCACTTGCGCTGAGAATGGTCTTTCCGGGAGCATTTGCCGTAACCTTATTCTTCTTTACGGATGCGATATTATCTGATGCGCTCTTCCACTCAAGCTTCTTTACTCCGGGCACCTTAACGCTTATCGTCTTGGACTTGCCGGATGT
>CADAHD010000455.1:0-2147 GCA_902787595.1 uncultured Lachnospiraceae bacterium | reverse complement strand
AACCTTAACCGTGCATGTGTATGCGGATCCGTTGATGTATGCGGTGATCTTTGCGCTGCCCTTTGCATGAGCCGTTACCTTTCCGTCCTCATCCACTGTAGCAACATCAGGTGACGCACTGTACCATAAAACGGACATCTTATCTGCCGGATAATCTTTAAGCTCTATAGGCTGCGTAGCCAATGCCTCAAGCTTATAGCTCTTCTTTGCCATTGCCGGCTTATATACGTGCACTTTCACTGTCCTGCCGCCGAAGATCATCTGTGCATCGCCGGTCTTCTTTGCGGTAAACTTGCCTTTCTTGCTTATGCTTATGATCTTTTTACTTGCCTTATCATCACGTGCGATCGCCCATCCGTCCGGTATATCAAATTTCTGTCCTTTTACCAGATAGATATCGGTAGTGTCTTCCAGAATTTCAGGAAGAGGATCGAGTGCCGATCTGCCGCCCTTTACCGGATCGGGTTCAGCCTTTTCACTCCACTTTGCATAAAGTGTAAAGTCCTTTGTTACCGCAGCGCCGAAGTCATATGCATTCTTACATTCTTCTTCGGTATACCAGCCTCCGAATTCCATTCCGGATTCCTTAGGATCTACGGGTCTGGGCAGCTTTTTGCCATTCTCTACTTTTACAGGTGCTATAACTGTGCCATGTCCCATCATATTAAAGTCTACAGTAAAGACAGTTGCGCTTTCGTTAAGCCAGCCTGCATATATAACTGTCTTTTTGGTTATGGGAGTATCAAAATCATAAACCTGTGTTGCATCTTCGTCCGAATACCAGCCTGTAAAGACATAACCTGCCGCTGAAGGATTCATAAACGGTTTAACCGCAGGATCGTTAAGGTCTACTTTCTGAACATTCGGAACATCACTTGCAGCTACTCCGTTCATATCAAAACTAACTTCGGCTATATCCCTTACCTGTTCCTCAAATCCTTCACCTGTAAATGTTGCAGTATATCTCTTATACCCCTCCATATCGCTTACTTTTGGAGCAACAGTCTCGCTCTTATTATGGGATGCATCCCTGCTGCATTCAATGGTCGCAGTGACGCTCGTCAGATCTGCACTCCACTCATAGACCGGCGCCTGCCAGTCATGTCCGAGTTTAGCTATCGGCTCACCCGTCTTGCTCTGCACGGCAAACATGGGATTGGCAAATGCATCCGAAGTATAGCTTGCAATACCGTCTTCTTCGCATGTAGGTTCTTTTACTACCGTGCGTGTAACATCCGCTGCTTCCATGTACGTATGCTCACTGTTATGTATACAGCAGCAGGTTGCCGTAACTGTTGAAAGATCATCAGCCCAGCTGTAAGAAACCGTTGCAGGATCCCATTCATGTGCAGTACTGTCAATAGGAAGGATCACATCATCCATGGTGATCTCCACACCCATGTTGTTGTTCACCCACATCGTTCCGCAATCTCTGCATACAGCATAACTCCGGTTACCCGATACCGTACAGTTAGGTTCTTTAGCCTCTACCGTATCAATTTTTCTATGCATCGCCGGGTCGATGATCCATTCGGGATTCCAAGTCCTGTCAAAACCTATGGTATCTTTCTCCTCATCCCATTCGTATATGTGATGACATGTCTTACACTCTGCCCAGGCCTTATTTCCCGATACAGTACATGTAGCCTTCTTGCTGGCATGCTTCTCCAGATCATGGGTGTGATCGGCTCTGGTCTTAAACATAACTGTCATAGTGCTGTCAAAATACTCCCGGCCACCATATCCTTCATAAACTTTAACCATCGGAAATCTGAATGTAAAAGTATAAGTATCTCCATCTTTAGTAAACTCGGAAGCATCTACATCTCTGGGAACTATCTTTCCCAACTTTTCAACCGGTAATCTTTCCATATGGTCAAGATCAAAGTATTCATCAGGTTTTACCGTAACAGTGACTTCTTCATTTTCCATAACATACTCTTTATCAATGGAAACACTGCCACCACCTGTCAGCCCGGGCTGAACTGATATATGATATTTAGTCTCATCCCTCCATGCCGCATACAGATCCAGATTCCTTTTTACCGGAGTATCAAAATCATATTTATAAGCATCATTTGCCGAATTATCGGCATATCCCTGAGTATACCATCCCAGGAAGATCTTCTCCCCCATTGTCGGAGTTT
>CADAHD010000454.1 GCA_902787595.1 uncultured Lachnospiraceae bacterium | reverse complement strand
TCTGAGAAGCTCATCCGGATCCTCACCATTAAAAGAAATTACATCCTTTACTGCAGGCTGTGCTTTCGTTAGTGTTCCCGTTTTATCAAATACGATCACTTCTGCTTCCGAAACAGCTTCCAGGAATTTCCCACCCTTAACGGTTATGCCCTTATCACCGGCCTCTCTTATTGCCGATAGTACTGAAATAGGCATAGCCAATTTAAGTGCACAGGAATAATCGACCATCAACACGGATACGGCTTTCATTACATTTCTGCTTAGCAGATATGCCAGGGCCGCTCCGGCAAAAGTATAGGGAACAAGCTTATCCGCCAGGCCCTCCGCCTTACTTTCAAGTGCGGATTTAAGCTTTTCGGATTCTTCTATCATGCGGACTATCTTATCATATCTTCCGCTTCCGCCCACAGCAGTGACGCGTATCGTTATCTCTCCTTCTTCAACCACGGTTCCGGCAAATACGCTGCCCCCTTCTTCTTTTCTTACAGGTATCGCTTCACCTGTCATGGAGGCCTGATTTATCAACGCATCCCCGCTTACAACCACTCCGTCAAAAGGAATGATATTACCCATGCGTATCACAACATTATCGCCTGTTTCTATCAGATCCGCATCAGTCAGTACTTCCACTCCGTCTTTTATCTTCCATACCTTACTGATATTCAGCGCCATCTGTCTGGCCAGATCATCAACACATTGTTTATGAGTCCACTCTTCAAGTGTATCGCCTATGTCTAACAGGAACATTACAGATGACGCTGTGGCATGATCCTTTACAAGCATGGAAGCACTTATAGCTACCGCATCCAGCAACTCTACCTTCAGTTTCCTTTCAGGTATTGTCTTAAGTCCGCGCCATACATATTTCAGGGTTTTAAGACATGTGAGCAGCGTACGTACAGCGTGCGGAACCAGCAGTTTCTTTGTATAATGCCATACAACTGACATTACTATCTTTTCGTGATATTCCGCGTTAAGCTCGCGCGAAGACGCCTCATAATAACTCTCCGGAACGGTAACATTTTCCGGCTTAAAGTCGCGGATGCTGCCAATGATCTTATCCCTGTCACAGCTATAGTTAATTACAGCATCTGCCGTCCTTTCATAAACTACGGCTTTCAGAACAGCATCATAGCCCTGAAGATAAAACTGAAGAGTATCCGCTTCACGTATGGTAAAACGTGTCCTGTCAAAATGAACACGCATCCTGCCCGGTATCTCATGTCTTATTACAGCATTCATCTTCTGTACTCCGCTTAATCCTCTTCACAGCTCTCGATGATCTTATCATCTATAGCTTCTGCTCTCTTTTCGTTTATCTGCTTTGCTTCCTCATAGATATCACTGCAGTTTTCCTGAAGTACAGTAGCCTGATCTACTATAGCATCCTTTGCACGCAAAACAGCTGCAGTACAGTGTGTATATACCTTCTTTGCATCCCTGCTTGAAAGTACCTTTATTCCTGCCGTTCCAAATAAAACTCCTCCTGCAAAAAGCAACAATTTACCCCACTTCATGATACTGCTCCTTTCATATATATTATTTATCAGCTTATAGATACACTCAGCTGATATCTTCCACTTCATAACCCAGATCGGTAATTATCCTCTTTATCTCGGAATCATCTATATTTCTTGCCATCTTAACTATTGCTTTTTTCTTGCTTCTTATAACTTTTGCATTTACACCTTCAATGGAATTAAGGGCATTATGTATCCTGCCGGAGCAGTGATCGCAGACCATTCCTTCTATCAGAACTGTCTTTTGGGCGATCACTTTATCAAGCTTAGCCGGCTTTATCAGTTTCATCTTACTGCCGCCCCCGCAGCATGATCCCTCGCCCTTAAAATGCGGTATCGAATACTTTACCGCCAATATCAATATGACTGCTATGACAACGATTATCACGCAATTGGAAGTAAACTGATCCATATACAACCTTTTGTCCTTATGCTGTTTTGCTTATCGTATAATTAGCACCTGCTAACCCTTAGTCTTAAATAAATGCCTTCACTCCGAAGGCATTTATCCTGTATCAGTTAAGCTTTTCCCATTCCGAACGCCCCGTAGTTAGCATATGCTTACATCGACATGATAATACAAATATCAGAATTGTCAAGAGCTTTTTCAAAATCACCGTTCAATCCTATGTTT
>CADAHD010000453.1 GCA_902787595.1 uncultured Lachnospiraceae bacterium | reverse complement strand
AAGCAGGCAAATGGCTGTTAGAGCCAACACGCGAGTCGTTCGAAAAGCACATATTCCGTAACATGGCTGGTAGAGTTCGCATTATGCTTTCTGACCTGCATAATGCCGAGCGTGATGTTTTAGGTGCCAGTGCATTGGCATGGGAGGTTCCTGAATATTCATTGTTCAAATAGACGGTCTTAATTAAGAGATATAAAAAGCTGCTTAATCCTTCAGGCGATTAAGCAGCTTTTTTGTATGTATTATTCGTCACAGTCAGGATCAATACCTGTGCCTACGTTTGCTTTTGGGAAAGCAGTGATACGTAGTCGGGCGGCTCCCATAGGAACCAGCTTTATATCCTCTACCTCTTGGCTGCGTTGAGCATAACGGGTGGGTAGATCTGCTGTCATTCCGGTCTCGTCGAATCCCCATGATGGAATGCGTTGAGCCTTTGCCGTGAATTGAAGGGGAACCGATTCAAGTGTGAAAGGATAATTGTCTGCAGGCCAAGGACGGCGGATGACAGAAAGGTCTAAGGGCATTCCTTCGTCGTTGGTCACTAGGGCATAGTTCCATGGGCTGTCGGCGAAGATTTCATATGCCGGCCAAAGAGATTTGTCAACACTTGCCTGCCAGTGACTGTCGTCCTGCACAATTTCTGGGTCGCTGCTGTCACGCTTGTTGTATCGCTCGTCAATCTGAAGTGAGAGCGTCAGTGGTCCGTAATCTACTGTAAGGCTGCCTTTGTTCTGTTGCCATGTACGCATACTGATATTCATTGGCAAAGTAAGGCGTAGTTCGTCTCCCTCTTTCCAGGTGTTATTCAGACATACATACTTTCCTGCTTGCAGAGAAATGGCATCGATGGCATTGTCTCCGCCCTCTATACGTATCACAAGCTTATGCGGAAGACATATAAGCTCCTCACCGCTTTTTGTGATCATCCCCATCTTTACACAGTCCTGTCCCGGACAATCAGCGGAAGCGATATATACTTTCTTTTGGTCTATCACCAGAACGTTGCTCCCGTTTTGGTCAGGAGTACGTATCATTGTTTTGATATCGCAATCTATGGGATATTCACAAACACACTTTCCGTCAAGATACCCCCGCACCCACAGCGCATCCTGATGCCTGCCCTGTATGCCGCCGGCAAGCAGGAGCAAAAAAGCAGCCAGACATAAAAAAGCTGCAAGTATGATATCCGCTTTCTTAACCGGCAGCTTTTTCATATCAGGATCGTCCTGCTTACTTTTTTGAATTGATATAGTTTATCAGTCCTTCGGCCTTTATTATCTCCTGCATGAATTCAGGGAAAGGCTGTGCTTTAAATGATTCTCCGGTAGTCTTATCGGTAATGATACCGCTGTCAAAATCAACTTCCACATCATCGCCTGCTTTTATAGCCTTTGCCGCTTCGGGGCACTCCATGATAGGCAGTCCTATATTAATGGAATTGCGGTAAAATATACGCGCAAAAGTCTCGGCTATAACACAGCTGACACCGGCAGCCTTTATCGCTATCGGCGCATGCTCACGCGAAGACCCGCATCCGAAGTTCTTATCAGCTACGATTATATCGCCCTGCTGCACTTTGTTAACAAAATCCTTATCGATATCTTCCATGCAATGTGTCGCAAGTTCCTTGGGATCCGATGAATTAAGATATCTTGCGGGAATGATGACATCCGTATCAACGTTGTCACCGTATTTGAATACTTTTCCTTCTGCCTTCATAGCATTATTACCTCCTATGATCTTTCGTCTAAATCGTCCGTTTGTCCGGCCATCTATCTGTTTCAGATAGCTTCCGGGCTTGCTATATAACCCTTGATAGCGCTTGCTGCAGCCACTGCGGGACTTGCAAGATAGATCTCGCTCTTTATGTGGCCCATACGCCCGACAAAATTCCTGTTTGTCGTTGAAACACAGCGCTCTCCTTCAGCAAGGATGCCCATATAACCGCCAAGGCAGGGACCGCATGTCGGTGTTGATACAACGCATCCGGATTCGATAAAGATTTTTAATAAGCCTTCTTCCATACACTGCAGGTATATCTGCTGGGTTGCGGGTATCACTATGCAGCGCATGCCTTTGGCTATATGATTTCCCTTTAAGATACCGGCTGCTATGCGCATATCATCAAGACGGCCGTTTGTACATGATCCGATAACAACC
>CADAHD010000452.1 GCA_902787595.1 uncultured Lachnospiraceae bacterium | reverse complement strand
GTACTTTCCTTTATTCTTCTCTATCGTTTTGGAAATGACGCGGTAAAACACGCTGTGAGGATTACCGGCGTTTATGTTAAACAAAAGCCATACTATAGCGACCAGAAGAGACATGCATAAATATAATGCTGCAAGATCCCTGCCTTCGGATCCATGCCGGAGAGCTGCTGCCGCTATAGCCCCTCCGCCAAAGATCACAAGCATATTGCAAAGCAGATAATCCGCACCGACGGTACGGATACGGTCTGTATATTCCGCTTCGTCATATATTATTTTATCGTTGTTTTCTGCCATTTTTCATACCACTCACATATATAAGCTGTATCAGATGCATATATTCTATAAGACTATACGATATAGCTGTCTTATTTTCAACCTGTGTCGTCAACTCATGATCTGCTGGGGATTGTCAACCTCCGATATTCGAGGTTGACAATCGGATATACCGGTGCTATTATCTTCCTTGTGCAAAACAGAAAGGAAGATACATAAATGACTGAATCTACAAGCGCTTCCGCAAAAACAACCTCAAAACATTCCGTCGCTTTCAAGACCGTTGATATCGCATATATCGCGATCGCCGTTGCTTTAATGGCGGTATGTTCATGGATATCGATCCCCACCATGATATCCTTTACGCTGCAGACCTTCGCTGTATTTTTGAGCGTATGCCTCTTAGGCGGTTTCCGGGGTACGATCGCAGTAGTTGTCTATCTGCTGCTGGGTGCTGCCGGAGCTCCGGTCTTTGCCGATATGCACGGCGGTATGAGCGCTTTACTGGGGCCCTCCGGCGGATATCTTATCGGCTTTCTTTTCTCCGCTCTCGTAATGTGGGCATTTGAAAAACTGCTTGGCAAAAAAGTCTGGATGTATGCTGTTTCCATGATACTTGCCCTGATCGTCTGCTATGCCTTCGGAACCTTATGGTTTATGAAAGTTTACGTTGCCGAGGATGGCAGCCGAGCCGGCTTGATGACCGCACTCTCCTGGTGTGTATTTCCTTTCATCATCCCGGATCTGGTGAAGATAGCCGTGGCGCTTCTGATAGGTAGCAATAAGGCACTGCGCCGTGTGATCCGAAACGGTGAGAACGCATGATCCGTCTGCGTCCCCATCACGGGATGTGCCTCTACTTTTTTAAGGGAAAGGGCTACAACGGCGGATTCGTCCGCAATATGACCGAATATAAAGAACTGCTGGAAAAAGAAGATCCGCTTATCACACTAACGGAAGGCGTAGATGATATCTGCGCAAAATGCCCCAATAACCGCTCAGGGGTATGCACTTCCATCGACAAAGTAAACTGCTATGATGCGCAGGTCCTTAAGATTTGCGGACTGAAAACCGAAACACCTATGCGATACAAAGCTTTTTCACGAAAAGTGTATGAAAAAATACTATGTACCGGAAAGAGGGAAACGATCTGCGGCAACTGCCGGTGGAATGGATTATGCTTTCTGCCTTCCGCTCCGGATCCTGCCGATACATAAATTCAGGACACAGATATATTGTGTGCTTCAGCCGCCATTACTGACGAGTATTACTTACATGAGGGCGGCTTTAAGCGATCGGGTAGGGAAGACGAAGTCGTACCCTGCTCGCGCGCGGGGCGCCGGTTGCCGTCAGGCAACGATTTCCTTACGGCGACCCTGTGCATAAAAAGAAGCTGACGTACTATTTTAAGTGCGTCAGTTTTTTTGATAACTGCTTTTACCTTGCCCAAAGTAATAAAAAGTGATAAAATCATTCAAAAGTAATAAAAAGTGATAAATCTATATACAAGTAATAAAAAATGATGCTTATACGATAATATCAATGATCTGCGTAATGAAGATAATCTGACTTTTCTTTACCGCGCTCCTGAGATCAGGCTCAGATCCCTTAACTTAAGTACTATAGCCGATAATTATAAAAAAACCTGGGGGTCTCAATTGAAGACGCCGGAAAAATGGCTTCAATTAATACTTCCATTAATGGAAGATTATATAACAATGAAATTTGAATGAAAAGGAGGTTGTTATGCTGCAGGATATCATAGGATCAAAGACAGAACTGTTTGCGGACGGAGTACAGACGGTTCTGAGAGGACATGAGAACCGCTATCGTGATGTGACTATACTCAAAGGTAATCTCGTGAACAATTCCCGCTCGGAAGGGAGAG
>CADAHD010000451.1 GCA_902787595.1 uncultured Lachnospiraceae bacterium | reverse complement strand
AAGATTCCAGATAAAAAAAGAAAATGAAGTGATCCACAGCAATGTGATCTTTACACCCAGATCAAAGTACTACGGAAAGCTTACAAGCGACGGCGTAGCGATGAGAACAGTAGCGCAGGATTACGGATACAGAAACATGTTTATCTCCTACAGTAATGAATGTTCGCTGAAAGATAAAGGGCTTGACTGCCTTTTCTGCAACATCAATGCAACAAAGGCTTTATACGGTGACAGTCAGGGCATACATTGGAAGACCGCAAAGCAGGTTGGTGAGACCATAGCGGAAGGATACAAGGAAGGCTTTAACAAGCTTACCATAAGCGGCGGTTTCATACCTGAGCGTCGTGAAGTTGATTACTATATAGATGTGGCAGAAGAGATAAAAGAAGCTACCGGACTGGAAGATTTTAACGGTACAGCCTGCGTTGGTGCTCCTCTTGATCTTACGGTTTTTGAAAAGTATAAAGAAGCCGGATTTAAGACGATCGCTACCAATCTGGAGATATGGGACAAGAATATCTTTGATACTATCTGCCCCGGAAAGAAGGAATTCTGCGGAGGCAGGGAGAACTGGCTCAAAGCGCTTGACTATGAGCTGGAGCTATTCGGCAGATTTCATGTACGCTCAACCTTTGTGTCCGGAATAGAGCCTAAAGATTCGCTACTGGAAGGCATAGAGCATCTTGTGGAAAAAGGAGTGGTAGCATTGCCCAGTCAGTGGAATGTAAATGTAGGTTCCGCTCTTGAAGGTTCCAGAACACCTGAAGCTGAATGGCATTGGGATGTATTTGAAAAGACCGTAGCCATATACAGAAAGAACGGACTAAAATGGCAGCAGTTAAGGGAAGCAACGGCCAATCCGGATACTGTTGTACATGATCTGTTCAGATGGTATGAAGGGATCCCCACCGAAGAAGTAGCTTAAATCATGGACGTTCTAAAGACTGTAATTTCTGAATTGATCATTTTCTTTACAGGAATACTGGCATCAATAGGGGGATTTGGCGGATCTGCGGTCCGTTTTCCCCTTATGGCTGCAACATTAGGAATAGCATCAGCTAAGTCGGTTATGAATATTGTGACCATATCAAATGGTGGTCTGATACTTGCCAACAGTTATAAAGAAGTCAACTGGAAAGAATTCTTTAAGATCTTCAGTCTGTTTGCAATAGGAGAGATCATGGGTTTATGGATATGTTCGGTCGTTAAGGCAGAAGCTATATTGCTTAAAGGCTTTGGCTTATTTCTGACAGTCATGGGTATATATATGCTCGTATCCAGGAAAGAACTTAATCTGCCTTCGTTTGTGCTTATAATGATATTGTTTGTTTCCGGAGTGATACACGGAATGTATCTTTCCGGAGGTGTGGTAACATCAATATATGCCGTACAGAAACTGAAGAAGAAGGAAGAGTTCAGGGCTACGTTAAATCTGGTATGGTTTGCCGCGGCGTTTCTGCAATTGCCGGTATATATAAGAGCCGGGAATTACACAAAAGATATATTGTGGATAATCGTACTGAGTATTATTCCCTTGTATCTGGCCACAAAGCTGGGTGGTAATATTGTAAGAAAGATAAAACAGGAGAGCTTTGTAAAGTTTATATATATACTGCTTATCGTTCTTGGGATCCTGACAGTATTAAAATAAGATCAAAAAACAGTTTTTTTTCATCTTAAACAGGCTTACAATAGTAACATATTGTAGGTCTGTTTTTTTGGAGGAAAAATATGAATAAAAAGATGTATCCTGTGATATCCGGCGCAGCAGAGAGACTTAGAAAGCTTTGCTTTGAAGCGTTGGAGGATAAATTTGATGATAAGGAAAAGGAAGCAGCCCGGGAGTATCTTGAAAAAGAACTGCATGCCCTGGATCTTACAGGGGGGCATTTTATCTTCTTACAGATAAAAGAATTGATGCAGAAAGCCGGACTACGAAAATATGATGTTTCTATACGCGGGACGGCCGCAGGTTCCATTGTGGCTTATCTGCTTGATATAAGCGAAGTCGATCCTATTAAGTTTGATCTGAAGCCTGAAACGATTTATCTGAATCGTCTGAATAGAGAGATAGATATAGATCTGAATATACCGGCAGGGAAATACGATGCGGCGCATGCTTTGCTTAAAACCCTTGAAGGCGTCGGAAGGGCAATAGATATA
>CADAHD010000450.1 GCA_902787595.1 uncultured Lachnospiraceae bacterium | reverse complement strand
TTCGGAAAAGCCCATTTCCTCGATACCGTAGTCAAACGAATCGAAGCCTATATCTTCTTCTTCAAGATCCCAGTTCTGCTCATCATCCGTGACAGCCGCGCCGCCGCCCAGCTCCAGCACAGGCTTTTCTTCCTCTTCCTGCTCAGCGCGCCCAACCCTTGGTATCAGTACGTTGAGCTCACGGGAATGATCCGCCACCAGATCCACCTTAAACTCTCCCGAAGGATCGTATTCGGATATGGTCTCCTGCAGCAGCTTGGTAGCTTCGTCCGCACCGGCTACGTTTACCATGGTCTCTCCCACCTTGATGGAATAGGCCTTGGAATAGCCTGTTGTCAGCTCGGAAGAAATAGCCGCCTTGACAGCCTGTCTTACATCTTCCTCCCTGTCTATCTCACCGCGGATCAGCTCTTCACCCGTAGTGGTCAACTCCGGCAGCTGCATAAATCCCATGCCCGCTCTGGAAGCCTCCAGCTCACGGCGCGCATCGCGGTAGATCATCTCCGCCTTGGCCGGATCGTCCACGGTGCCCATGGCCACACCGTCTAAAAATACCGTAAAACGGTTATCCCCTTCCGGTGCCCACCAGTGCACATCCGGCATAAACAAAAGGAAGAGGCCACATATGAATATGGCCGTCCTCAAACGCGTAACACTGCGTATCTTATGAAGTCTTGTAGTAGTTCCTTTAGAGCGCATAAACTATCAGTGAGCTCCCAGGAAACCAAAGATATAGAGTATCATCGTAGCAAGGGTGATAAGAGTGAATACCATGTCGATCACTACTAAAGCCTTTACCTTGCTCACTCTCTTTTCCACGGAAAGATTAGCGCTCTCAACGCTTTCCTTCTGCTTGTCATTCTTTTCGTTGATCACGGCCTGAACGTTGCGGTATACCTTAACGCTCTCTTTGTGCATGAAGTCCTCTGCCGCCTTGAAGCGCTCTTCCAGCTGCCTGCGCTCTTCCTCTGCCTTTGCTGCAGCTTCTTCTTCCTTCTGTGCTGCTTTCTCGTCATCCTCGCCCTTCTTAAGGATGTTCGTGTTCATGCGCTGCAGGAATTCAACTATCTCCTTGTTGTCCTGCTTAAGGCCGTATATGCTGCTGTCGATGGCGGACTTGATCGTGTTCTTGTTCTCGTCCGTTGCAGCCTTTAAGTTTCTGATATTCGAGCTTACTTCCGCATGGTTTGAAAGCAGGTCGTTGAGCGCCTTGACCAGATCTTCCTCACTGGTGTGGGGCTTTGAAGCATTCTCGGCTTTAATGTCGGTCTTCTCACCGGTAGCGGTCTTAAGTTCATCTAAGATACCGCGGTTCTCGGTAGCGGTAGTCTTTATCTCATCAAGTGCTATGCAGTTCTCACCTACAGCGGTCTTTAATTTATCAAGTGTTGCATGGCCGTCTTCGGTGTTATTCTTAACTTCGTTTAACAGCTCCTTCGTGCCGGCATTATCCGCACTGAGCTTTGTGAGCATTTCCTGCAGAGCGGCTACGATACCGGCCTGCTTTTTAAGCTCTTCGATCGATTCGCTTATCCTGTTTAATGCCTCATCATCGGGCTTTTCCTCTTCGGAAGGCATGCTGCGCATAACTTCCATCTGACCGGAGATGCCGTCCATAGTCTCTTTCTGCATCTTTCCGAGCTGCTCGCTTATGCCCGATAAGGTGCTGTTCTGCATCTCTTTTAACTGGTCGCTTATACGCTGCAGCTCATCCATCATCTCCTGTGAAAGTGCTGCGGAGCTGTCCTTATCGCCCATCTCCTTTACGGCGATGGCTACGGAACTGATCATATCCTCGGTATTGCTGCCACTCTGCTGGATCGCAAACAGTTTATCCTGCAGTCCGCTTATATCATCCTTTACACTGCCTATCTCATCCTTAACGCTTACGATGCCGTCATTTAAGCCGTCAACGCTGCTCTTTATGCCGCCGATATTATCGTTCAGACCATCGACGCTGCTCTTTACGTTCTCCATGCCGGAGGTTACCAGTTCCATGCCGGCGGTAACGTCATCAACGCTGTTCTTTATACTGTCAAGCCCTGTTCCCAGCTGATCGACGCTGCCCTTTACGCTGTCGATACCGCTGCGCATATCATCTGCCGAACTCTGTACAGCCACAACGGAATTCTTAACATCCTCCGTAGACTGACGCAGTGTCTCTGCAGGCTGCTGTATGGCACTCTCAAGGGTCTGGGTAAGGGAGCGTACCATGGTCTCGTCAAGATTGCTGACAGCCTCGCTCATGGCACGGTTCACCGCATCGGTCATCTCCTTTGATACCAGCTCCGTATTGGCCCCGCCTTCCGCTTCTATCTGAAGCGTCCTTACTTTCTCTATGCTCTCGTCAACAAGAGCATACATCTTCTGGGTAAGTTCGGTATTCTTATAATTCAGCTTACGCATTTCCTGGAGGACTGCTTCGTAAGCCTCCACCTGCTCCTGCAGATTCTGCATCTGCGCGCTCTCTGCCTGAGAATTAGCGCGGATCATATCCTGTGCATTATACTTTTCCGCAAGCTTGTCCATAAAATTATCCATTTTTATCCTCCAACCCGGGCAGGACCACCCGCCCCACTATGCTTATAGTATCTGAATCATTTTATCAAAACAGTCCGTATTTTACAACAAAAACTTGAAGGATCGGAGCATAAAAACACGCTCATCAATGACATAAACAAATAAATTTTCTACACGAATTAACATGATATTTACTCCTTATTCATATTTTATTCATATTTCAACTGTAAAATCTGACTTGTAAGGTGAGGAAATAAAGTTGTTTGTATGATTTGTTTGTTTGGTTTGATTGTTTGATTGTTTGTTTGTAAGTTTTGCTTGTTTTGTTTTTTTCATAGTTCGTGTCCGGGCAAACCGGGCACACCTCCTTTCTAGTTTTGCAATACACGAAAAAGCCCCGGTCGCGCAACCTCCTCAATGCGCCAAGGGGCTTTTTCGTATGGTTTCCATGTTGTAGTTTTTCAGCCAAAAAAAAGCCCGGCAGCTTACGCCCCGGGCTTCCCGTATATATCTCCCCGATCTACGATTCTTCCGAATCCAGCAGCTTCTGTATCTCTTCGTTAAGCGCCAGCATCTCCTGGTCAAGATCCGATACCATGGCAGCACACTGTATGAGTGCCCTCTGTATATGTTCGGGAGCATCGCCCTCGTACTTGTAGTAGATCTTGTGCTCCAGGCTTGCCCAGAAATCCATGGCTACGGTACGTATCTGTATCTCTACCTTTACATCCACAACGCGGTTTGAAAGGAATACGGGTACCTGCACCAGCATATGATATGATTTATATCCGCTGGGCTTGGGTGTCTTGAAATAATCCTTAACGGCCAGGACCGTAAGATCATCCTGCTCCGCTATCATCTCGGCGATACGGTAGATATCGGAGGTGAAGGAACAGATAACACGCACGCCGGCG
>CADAHD010000449.1 GCA_902787595.1 uncultured Lachnospiraceae bacterium | reverse complement strand
CTGTAATCCTGCTGTCCCGTATTGGCAGACGTGCTTACAGCCGTATACGGACTCAATGGTGCAGGCTTGCCGCCAGGATCTCCCTTTCTCTCCTGATCATCATATCCGTCCTCGGGTCCGTGATAAAGGAGTATCTGCACTGGAATACGGCTGTTCTCTTTCTTACCCTTTTCGCAATATCGATGAGATTGATGCGCCGTTATGAAAACTCCTTTGCCCGTTCACGCATGACCGACGATTGGGAGCAGATCAAGGAGCATAACGAGAAGTCATATTACGTAACATATCATATTTACCGCTTTCTAACTCAGGAAAGAGGCCCGAAATGATAAAAGGGAAGCACATTGCCATAACAGGGATCCTTGCATTCTACAAAAGAAAAGACGCATTTGAACTGATCCGCGGCCACGGAGGGATCCCTCAGGAAAACGTTACAAAAGAAACGGATTATCTGGTAGTGGGCTACTACCGGAAAAACACGCTTAAGTGCGGGAAGTCAAACAAGAGGGTCCTCGCAGAGCGATACATAGGTCAGGGGCTAAGGATCAGGATCATACGTGAAGATGAATTTCTTCGGATGCTCTGGTTTGCCCCGTTGAAGGAAGCCTCCTGTAATAGGTTCCTGCAAGCAGAAGTCTAATAAATCTGCAATCTGGCTCAATTAAAAAAAAACAAGTGCTTATCAAACAGACGGCGGTAGCTTTGACAGCGGCAGAAATAACATTCCTCTGTGACAAAAAAGATTTAAAGGGAGCCAACCCTGCAAAAAGTAAATATTGGCAGATCAAGCTTCCGAAAAAAGCGAAAAACAAAAAATATATAATAATTTATAAAAAACGTGCAAAATAGCCCGCATTTGGAGGCTTTGCTGAAAAAAATCATACATATATAAGGTGAGAGCAAAAACCCCCGGTCAGCGGGGAGTATTTACAGGAGGTTTTTTATGAACAGCAGAGCAAATTGAAAAACACACGGAAGAAAAGGTCGCTTTGAAACCCAGGAATCCTGCAGTCGCTGTATTCCTGTGGGCGGCTTGGAAGACCAGGACTACAGGCCGTAAGAGTCGTTTTTAAATGTATTACATATAATTACATTGTAACGTAATACACTACATTCATTAATTAGGGAGAATACATATGGCAGATATAAGAGCAACCAATCCCGTAAAGAGCATCCGGATGAGCGATGAAACAAAACACCTTTTTGACACAATCAATAAAGAGTTTGGCAGCCAGGATCGGACCATGCGCGCCCTGATCTCGGCGTACGATTCCTGCGCCATGGGGGAGCTGTACCCGGAAAGCAAAACTTATATCACAGACACTCTCGCCCATATAGCCGGGATCGAAGCCACCGTCAGGGCGCTGATCGCAGCTAAAGAGGAGGCAGAAAAGACCGCGGTCGAGAACGTAAAGAGAGAAATGGAGATCAAGGACCGGACGATTGAAACCTACCAGAAGCAGGTCGCGGAGCTTGAATCCGTCCGCACGCGCGCAGAAGCCGCCGAGCTCAGGGCGGACAAGGCCGAAGAAACCGTCAGAAGGGTTGAAAAGGAACTTGAAGGTGTACGCGTCTTATCTGAAGCAGTGGCAGAAATGGACTCTCTCCGCGAGAAACTCGCTGCCGCCCAGGAAGAACTCGTGAGCGTGAGGGCCTCGCTTACAGCAAAAGACGAAACGATCGCGTTGCTCAGGGAGCTGATCCCGGCAAGGGAGGCCTAAAGGAAGATATAAGCAGGAGGTGATTATATGAATTTTGGATACTTACCGGGCGTAATGTCAGACATTTTTGGATCATGGGAGCAAGTCGATTTTGACAGACGGATATTTGACAGTATCGTCGCACGCTACAAATCTCTTCCTTACGATCAATATGTTGATTGCTTGGTAGAGGCATACCTTATCAAGTGTGAGGAGATGGATGATCCAAGGCTTAGCCTTTGGATATGGGATGCCATATTCGTCCGCTACTACGATCTTGCTCAGACGGACGAGGATGGCACAAAGCTCAACTACCACACAGACCACGACAAGGTTATGGCCAGGCTCTCGGACGAGGATAAAATGGTGATGGACTACATGGATATGCTTAAGGACAACATAACAGATTGGTATCACTTCTGCGAGGGATGCAACGATGAGGACGAAGAGGATGACCCGCACCTGATC
>CADAHD010000448.1 GCA_902787595.1 uncultured Lachnospiraceae bacterium | reverse complement strand
TTTAAGAAGACGATGTTTCTTTTTCTTTTTTACCTTAGGCTGGTCGTATTCCGGCTCTTCGTCTTCTTCATAATATTGGGGCTCCTTTACCGGCCCGCTTCTTCGCTGCTTCTTATAAGAATCGCGGTCGAAATCATCGTCCAGATCGTCATCATAGGAGCGGTGGTCAAAGCCATCCCTGTTTATATCGATGAAGGACATCCCGGTGGAAGCCGTACTCCTTCTGGGGGAGTTTATGTTAGGAACATCTAATTCCATACTTTTATAAGAGCTCGCAGCTTTCTTGTCCATGGCGTCGACCTCTCCGTTAGTATATCTGTATTCTCTTATCTGCTGGTCCATAAAACGTTCGAGATTACGCTGGATCTCTTCGCTTTCACTGTCAGATATCTTGCTCATTTGTAACTCCGTAAATAGTCTTGGCGGTATAGTCTCTTATATCCACACCCAACTATTATATCACGACAGGCATACTAAATACAAATAAAAAAGCCTTCGCAAAATGCGAAAGCTTTTTAAGAGGCGCCAACCAGATTTGAACTGGTGATAGAGGTGTTGCAGACCTTTGCCTTACCACTTGGCCATGGCGCCATATATTGTCAACATACGGATTATATCAAAATCCCCAGGGCTAGTCAATAATAAAAATAAATAGCAGGCTTTTAATGACAATTAAGCCTTTGGGCAGTATAATTGAGCGTAAAAGGGAGGAAAAGACAATGGCAAAGGTTGTATTTCTTGATGCAAAATCAATAGGAGAGGATATCCCCTTAGACCGCTTCGGCGATTTCGGAGAACTTGTTCTTTTTAATCATACTAAGGATGAGGAGGTATCAAAGCGCATAGAGGATGCGGATGTTATTGTTCTTAATAAGACTCCTGTTAACGAGAAGACCATCGGAGGGGCCAAAAAATTAAAGCTGGTATGCGTTACGGCCACGGGGACCAACAACCTGGATAAAAAATATCTGGAATCCCGGGGCATAGCCTGGAGAAACGTGGCGGGATATTCCACGGAATCCGTGGCACAGCACACCTTTGCCCTCCTCTTTTATCTTCTGGAGAAGCTCTCTTATTATGATGAGTATGTAAAGACCGAAAAGTACGTAAATGACGTTTCCTTTACCCATTTCGAGAGGCATTTCCACCAGCTGTCCGGTATGAAGTGGGGGATCATAGGCCTTGGAGATATAGGAAAGCGGGTGTATGAACTGGCCCGGCTTTTCGGCTGCGAGATGAGCTATTATTCCACTTCGGGAAAGAATAACAGCCCGGGCTACAACCGGGTGGACTTCGATACCTTGCTGGCTCAGTCGGATATCATTTCCGTCCATGCGCCCCTTAACAGCGACACCACGCACCTTATGGATAAGGAAGCATTTTCGAAAATGAAGAAAAGCGCAATATTCATAAATGTAGGCAGGGGTCCCATAGTGGATGAAGAAGCACTTTATGAATCCCTGATTAATAATACTATTGCGGCAGCGGGCCTTGATGTCCTATGTGATGAACCCATGAGCGAGAGCAATCCCCTGAGGAAATTCAAAGACAGCACCAGGCTTCTTATTACGCCCCATATCGCCTGGGCATCGGTGGAAGCAAGGACCAATCTTATGAATATTATTTACGGACAGATTAAAGATTTTTTGGATGATTTACAAACCAGATAGATTATGGTATCTTAAATAGAATTACGAGAACAGCGAAATGTCAAAAGGAGAATAGGCATGAAAGAAAAATTCTATATGACAACTGCCATTACATATACATCGGGAAAGCCGCATATCGGTAACACATATGAGATCATTCTGGCAGATGCTATTGCAAGATATAAGAGACAGGAAGGCTACGACGTATTCTTTATGACCGGAACCGACGAACACGGCCAGAAGATACAGGAAAAGGCTGCGGCGGCTGAAGTGACCCCCAAGGAATTTGTTGATTCCGTATCGGATGAAGTAAAAAGGATATGGAAGCTGGTTAACAGTTCCCATGACAAGTTTATCCGTACCACAGATGATTATCATGAGAGATGCGTTCAGAAGATCTTTAAGAAGCTTTATGACCAGGGCGACATTTACAAGGGTGCTTATGAAGGCTTGTATTGTACTCCCTGTGAATCCTTCTGGACAGAGGCCCAGCTGGTAGACGGCAAATGCCCTGACTGT
>CADAHD010000447.1:1261-3442 GCA_902787595.1 uncultured Lachnospiraceae bacterium | reverse complement strand
GATCTTATCGCCCTTTGCGAATACCAGCACGCGAACTGTTTTACCTGTTCCGTGAGGGAGTACAACAGCGCCGCGGATCTGCTGCTCTGCATGTCTTCCGTCACAGCCGGTTCTGATATGAACCTCTACGGTCTCATCAAACTTAGCCGTAGCGGTCTTCTTTACTGCGCTTACAGCATCGGCAGGATCATACAGCGTAGCCCTGTCATACTGCTTCATAGCTTCATTATATTTCTTACCATGCTTCATCTCTTCGCCCTCCTTACTCTTCCACGGTAACGCCCATGCTGCGGCAGGTACCTGCGATCATGGACATAGCTGCCTCTAAGGATGCTGCGTTAAGATCCGGCATCTTGAGCTCTGCGATCTCTTTAAGCTTATCCTTTGAGATAGTTGCAACCTTAGTTTTGTTAGGTGTAGCTGAAGCAGACTTCAGATTGCACGCCTTCTTGATAAGAACGGGTGCAGGGGGAGTCTTGGTAACAAACGAGAAGCTCCTGTCTGCGTATACCGTGATCACCACGGGGATGATCAGATCGCCCTTGTCAGCGGTCTGAGCGTTGAACTGCTTTGTGAATTCAACGATGTTAACGCCGTGCTGACCCAGTGCAGGACCAACGGGCGGTGCCGGTGTTGCTTTTCCGGCGGGAATCTGTAACTTGATGTAGCCTTCTACTTTCTTTGCCATTTTGGCTTCCTCCTTTATATATTGTGGTTATGGCGCAGGAACTTCCTGCTCCCACTAAGAAACGGCATCCGAAAACGCCGCTTCCAAGGCCCTTCTTTACTCTACCTTCTTTATCTGGTAGAATGCGATCTCCACGGGAGTCTCGCGTCCGAACATCTCGACCATGATAGTAACGGTCTGCTTGTTCTCATCGATGCGGGATACATTGCCGATGGTATCTCTCCACGCGCCGTCGATAACCTGAATGGTATCTCCCAGAGCGAATTCCGCATGCGATATCTTTTCCTGATCGATCTTTCCGATCTCAAATTCATCCAGGGGCACGGGTTTGCTTCCGGGTCCCACGAAGCCCGTAACACCACGTGTGTTACGAACAACATACCATGCATCATTATCATCCGCATCCATATGGATAAGTACATAACCGGGCAGGACTTTCTTCTGCACGTTTTTCTTGCCGTTGGAACGGATCTCCATTACATCCTGCATGGGCACCTTCACCTCAAGTATCTTATTCTCAAGATGACGGTTCTCTATAGCCTTTTCGATATTGAGCTTAACTTTTTTCTCATATCCGGAATAGGTATGTACAACATACCAGCCCATACCACGGCCCGACTTATTATCGCTCTGGCCTATATCGTACTCTTCAGCCGATGCACGCAGTTCCTCATCGCTCATGGTACGTGTGGGCTTGAAGATCTCATCTTCTTCCTCGGATGCTGCCAGGATAGCTGCCAGCTCCTGTGTGCGCTTTACGCCTACTTTAATAT
The DNA here is from genome assembly GCA_902787595.1 of uncultured Lachnospiraceae bacterium. Next base: position 1,981 of record CADAHD010000447.1, on the reverse strand, counting down.
CTGCCATGATCTACCTCATTATTATTTAGGTATGGATGTCAGCCAGTTTACACCATACTGAATGATCGTATCAAAAGTAACGATCAGGACTGACAGGATACCGGTTATAACAACTACCGCAACCGTCTGCTTTGTAAGATCCAGCTTGCCCGGCCAGGTTATCTTCTTATACTCTGTTTTTACACCTTTAAAAAAGCTGGGCTTCTTTGCTTTTTTGCTTTCTGCATTAGCCATAGCTTTACCTCCCCAAATTACTTGGTCTCTTTGTGTAAGGTATGTGACTTGCAGAATCTGCAGTATTTCTTTGTCTCCATACGATCGGGATGAGTCTTCTTATCCTTGGTAAGGTTGTAGTTACGGCGCTTGCATGTCTCGCAGGCCAGCGTGATTCTTGTACGCATTTTCTTATCCTCCGTTCAATTACACTGTATGTGTCAAAAACACATAAAAAAAAGAGTTCTCTGCTCTCGCCTGCATACTATAACACAGCAGAGCGGTCGCGTCAACTACTTTTTTTCAAATCTTTCCTATGGCAGATATTCCTGTACATATATCTTTCTGTATTTATTATACGCCCATCGGTTCAGAAGATTCTCCTCGTGAGCGCACCAGGGCAGCCGCTGCTCCGGCACCACGACGCGATAGCCTTTTCTTCTGAATTCCATGCTCTGTGAAGCATCATAAAAATCCCAGCCGTCAAATATATCTTCTCTCCAGGGC